>JAAYXG010000726.1 GCA_012516015.1 Lysobacteraceae bacterium
AATTCCGCCGCATTGCCGAGCAGCGCGAACGATGGGCCGTGCATCGCTCGCACGTGCGCGGTGTAGCCCGCGATCTGCCGCACCGGCGAGCGCCAGTCGGCATCGACGAGAATGCGCGACAGGAACGGCTCCTCCGCGATCATCGCTTGCAGTCGCGCGGTGAGATCCGCCGGATAGTGCGCATGGAAGTCGGGCGTCGCGATGCACCCGATCGAACAGCGATGGTTCGGAAACGGAATCAACCAGTACCACACCTGCGAGTGCTTCGGGTGCACGATCACTTGCACCTTCGCGCGGTCGAAAGCGTCTTCGGTCGCCGCATCGGTAACGTGCGTCGCGAGCGCGATGCGTACCGGCTGCTCGGAGGGCACCTCCAAGTCGAGCAGCTTGGCAAGCGTGCGCCCGAAGCCGCTCGCATCGAGCACGAAGCGCGCGTCGATCGTGAACGGCTCCGCGTCCGAGGCTTGCACCGTCAAACGTGCGCCGCCGTCGACGGGCTCGAAGCCGAGGACCCGGTGCCGATACCGAATCTCCACACCCTGCTTCGCTGCCTCGTCGGCGAGCAGCTTGTCGAAGGAAGCCCGATCCACCTGATAAGCGTGGCCGTAGCCGCGCGTGAATTGATCGGCGAAGTTGATATCGGAGTACTCGGGGCCGCGTACGAATGCGGCGCCATCCTTGAATTGGTAGCCGGCACGCTGGACCGCTTCGAGCATACCCGCCTCTTCGATGAAATCGAGGCAATGCGCGAGCAGGCTCTCGCCGATGACGAAGCGCGGAAACTGCTGCGCCTCGAGCACGAGCACGCGCCAACCCCGGCGATTCAACAGCGCGGCGGCGATCGAACCCGAAGGGCCCGCGCCGATCACGATGACATCGTAGACGGGCGTTCGCTTCATCGGCGATGAACATCGGCCGCGCTGCTCTCCGCAACGGCCGCCCGCGAGCTCGAGCGCTTGCCGCGAAACTTCCGCGACACGAGCAGCGGCAACCGAAGGAGCATGCCGCAGAGCAAGCGCAGGTGGAGGGTCACCATGAGGACGTTGTCGAGCCCGAGCCGGAAGTGCGACACACCGTCAGGAGGATAGTGCACGCGCGTCTTGAGCCAGCGCATCGGCACGTCGCGCCAATGCAAGCGCACGAGGATCTCGGTGTCGAAATCCATCCGCGAGCGCACGTGCGACTTCTGAAGAAGCGGCAGCGTTTCCTTCAGCGGATACACTCGAAAGCCGCACATCGAATCGACGATGTCCAACGACAACGTTTCCGCCCACACGAAGATGTGCGAGAAGTAGCGACCATACAAACGCGACGGCGGGATCGTCTCGTCGAAGACCGGACGACCGCAGATGACCGTGCCCGGATGAGCGCGCGCATCCTCGATGAAGATGCGAATGTCATCGAGCGAGTGCTGCCCGTCGGCATCGATTTGCAGCGCGTGCGTGAAACCGCGCTCGGCCGCCGCGAGCAATCCGGTGCGGACCGCCGCGCCTTTGCCGCGATTGACCGAGTGCTTCAACAGGCAAATCTGCGGCATCCGGCTCAGACGTTCGAGCTCTTGCGCACACGCCGCGCTGCATCCGTCATCGACGAGCACGACCGGCAAGCCTTGCTCGCGCACTTTGGCGACCACAGCCGCGACTGTCCGCTCGTGGTTGTACACGGGGATGACCGCACAGGGATTGAAGAGCGCTTCCATCGTAGAGATCGATGCTGCCGGAGCTTGTACTTGTAATGGGCCGAGCCGGAGCATGCCAGGGCGGCTCGGCCATAGAATTTAGCGGGTTACGCCAGGTGCGGCAGTGTAATCGCAAGCGCGCCGTGATTTCATCTTGCGCGGATCCGTTTTGCGCAGCACTTCGAAGGGTTTCGCCCGTACGTCGGCCGTTGCCCTTCAGGCGCCGTCTCATGAGAGCTGGATACGACGCCATCGGGCGATCGGCGCGCCCGTCGGGAAAAGGAATGTCCGACCTCACTCCTCCTTTTCGGGAGGCGTCGGTTCCTCCGGCAACATCATCCGCTCTCGAAGTCTCCTGCGCTCCTCGGGCGGAAGCTTGCGGAACTTCTCCTTGAGCGCGCGCCGCTCCTCGGGCGGCAGCGACCGGAAGCGTTCGTAGTGCTCGCGAATACGCGCCTGCTGCTCGGGGGGCAGGGACTTGAACTCGCGGAAGCGCCGCCGCAGCTCGCGACGCTGGTCCTCATCGAGCGAACGCCAGCGCTCCATGCGCTCTCGAGCCTCGGCGCGTTCCTGAGGCGACATCGACGCCCAGCGTTCGGCACGCTCCGCGAGCGCTCGCTGCCGCGCATGTGGAAGTTGCTCCCAGCGCGGTTCGAAGCGCGCGAGGATTTCCTGCTGTGAAGGACTCAAATCCTGCCAGCGCACGCCCGCCGAGCTCGATTCGTCGGCCCATGCGCCCAATGCGAACGGCGCGAGCAGCGTCACGGCAACGAGCCGCGCGAGCCAGCTCGACGATTGCACGCGCATGACCCGAATCCTCGTACTCATCACTCAGCCGCTATTGCCGTTCGGCGCATCCGGCGCCTGCGCGGCCATCCACGCGTAAAACTCGACATCCTGCAGGAGATCCATGTTCGTCGATTCGGCAAAAAGATCGAGCTCGTCGATCGGCATGCCGTCCTCGTTCGGTCCCGCGCCTCGATTCCCCGGCGAAAGCGTCATCCACACTGCGAGCACGGCGGCTGCGGCCACACCGCTCGCCGAGATCCACATGCGTCGTCGGGATTGCGCGGCCGACTCGCGCAGCTCCGCAAGTGCGGCCTGCCGCGCTCGATTGAGGCGCGAGCGCGTTCTACCATCCAGCGCTTCGACACTCTGTTCGAACAACGCTCGCGTGCGCGCCTCGAGCTTCGAGCTATCGTGTTCAAAACCGTGCTTCACGATGTCCTCGCTTTCCGCTCTCATTCGAGCGAACCCCTCGCCGACGGCTCGAGCTGCGCGCGCAAGCCGTGGACTGCGCGAGAATAATGCGTCTTGACGCTGCCCTCGGTACAGCCCATCGCATGCGCCGTTTGAGCGACGCTCAAGCCTTCGAAGTTGCGCAACATGAATGCCTCTTGCTGCCGATGGGGCAGCCGCGCGAGCGCTCGCTCCACCTCACGCATCGCCTCCTCCGCGGAAAGCTGCTCGAGGGGCTGCGGCCTGGGATCGGGCACGGCTTCGAACGGGTCGCTCGCGTCTTCGTCGGCGCTCGAGCGTCCCGGAAGCCAACTCAGTACCTTCGATCTGACTTTGCGTCGTCGCTGGAAGTCTCGGGTGCGATTCTGGAGGATGCGATAGAAAAGCGGCCGCCATTCGTCCGCCGGCCGAGCCGCATAGCGCCTCGCGAGTTGCAGCATCGCGTCCTGCACGATATCGAGCGCATCGTCGTCATTGCGCACGATGATCCGTGCGATACGAAACGCGCGCTTTTCCACGCTCGCGAGAAAGCGCTCGAGTTCGCGCGACTGCTCCAGACTCTGCTCCTTCGACGCCGGCTCGTCATCCAGGCGCATTGCGATGATCGGGAGGGTATCAGACAGGTGCATGCATCCAGAGCCCCATTCAGCAACTCTTCTACCATTTAACGCACCGGCGAATATTCGGTTGACGCCAAATACCTCAGCGGCGCATGATTGATGTCTCGCGCATTGCAAGAGGCCGCTATCCTTCCCACGACCCGCGAATCACGAGTCACGATCTACCGTGTACATTTCCGTCGCGATCGATACCCCGCTGCGCAGGACGTTCGACTATCGGCTTCCTGCGGACCTCGAGCACCCGCCCGTCCCGGGCGCCCGGGTACGCGTTCCGTTCGGCCACCGCCAAGTCATCGGCATCGCGCTGGAGCATCGGGATCGCTCGGACGTTCCCGCCGCGAAAGTGCGGCCGATTCAAGCGGTGCTGGATCTCGAGCCGGCATTCGACGAGACGCTCCTTCAGTTGCTGCGCTGGTCGGCGGATTACTACCGTCATCCTCTCGGGGAAGTCTTGGCCGCAGCGTTGCCGGTCGCGCTCAGAGACGGCGCGCCGCTGCGAGCGGAACAATTCGAGTGGCGGCTGACCGCGCACGGCCGGACAAACGCGCTGACCGAGCTTCCGGCGCGAGCATCCCGGCTACGCGCGATCGTGCAGTACCTGAGCGAGCACCCTGCGGCAGAACCGGGCGCACTCCTCGCCGCTTCGGGCGCGACACCGGCGCTCCTCAAAAAGCTTTCGGATCGTGGCTTCATTGAACGCGTCGCGCGAGCGCAGACAGTCCCGACACTGCACTCCTTCGCTGCCGAACCCGGTCCGGCGCTGACCGGAGCCCAGCAGCAGGCGATCGAGCGTATCGGGCGCACGCTCGGAACGTTCGCGTCGCACTTGCTGTATGGCGTAACCGGCAGCGGCAAGACCGAGGTCTACTTGCGGCTCATCGCGCAGGTGCTCGCGCGCGAAGAGCAGTCGCTCGTGCTCGTGCCCGAGATCGCACTCACGCCGCAGCTCGTCGCGCGCTTTCAAGCGCGCTTCCCGCTGCCGATCGCCGTGATGCACTCGGGTCTGAACGACACGGAACGACTGCAAGCGTGGCGCGCCGCCCGCGAGGGCAACGCTCGCATCGTGATCGGCACCCGCTCGGCGGTCTTCTGTCCAATGCCACGGCTCGGGCTCATCGTCGTCGACGAGGAGCACGATGCTTCATTCAAGCAGCACGAAGGCTTTCGCTATTCGGCACGCGATCTCGCGATCGTGCGTGCGCAGCGCTATCACGTTCCGGTCGTGCTCGGGTCTGCGACGCCGTCGCTCGAGACGCTCCACCGTGCGCGCCAGAAACCGGAATGGCTCTCCACTCTTCCGGAACGCGCCGCCGCGCGGGCTCAGCCGCCGCGGTGGTCGCTCGTCGACTTGCGCAGGAACGCACAAACGCAAGGCATTGCGACGCCGACGCTGCTCGCCATGCACCGGCACCTCGACGCCGGCGGACAGATCATGCTGTTCCTGAATCGCCGGGGCTATGCGCCGGTGCTCTTTTGCCCGAGTTGCGGCTGGTCCGCTCATTGCAAACGATGCGATGCGCATTTGACCGTGCATGGCCGGGCGGGCGCGCTCCTGTGCCATCACTGCGGCGCGCAGCATCCGCGGATCGATGTGTGTCCGCAGTGTCTCGCACCCGCGAAACCGGTCGGCCAGGGTACGGAGCGGATCGAAGAGACGATCGCCGAATCGTTTCCAAACGCGAGCGTCGCGCGCCTCGATCGAGACAGCATTCGCAAGCGCGGCGATCTCGAAGCGGTGTTCGAACGTCTCGACCGCAAGGAAATCGACATCCTCGTCGGCACGCAGATG
>JAAYXG010000727.1 GCA_012516015.1 Lysobacteraceae bacterium
ATCGGATTATCTTCGTACGGCGTGAACGGTCCCCAGGGCGAGCGTCCGCGCAAGATGACTTGCGAATGATTCGGCCCGGTTCCGCCCTCGGCACACATCAAGTAATAGGTGCCGTCGACGAGATAAAGATGAGGACCTTCGATCCAAATCGGCTGCGTCGACGGATCGACACCGCCATCGAGCAGTATCTTGCGCGGACCGACCATTCTCGCCTTCTCGACATCGAATTCTTGGATCCAGATCGCCCGATGTCCGTCGTACTGCGGCACCCCCTCAGGCGGGCCATTGTTCAAGATGTACGCACGCCCATCGACGTCGAAGAAAAGCGAAGGATCGATGCCGTCGATCTCGGGCAGCCAAATCGGATCGGACCACGGTCCGCGCGGATCCTTGGCCGTCACGATGAAATTGCCGCCGCTGTCCACGGCGGTGTTGAGCACGTAGAACGTTCCTTCGTGATATTCGATCGTCGGAGCGAAGACACCGCGAGAGATGCCTAAGCCATCGAAGCGCAGCTGCGATGCGCGGTCGATGACATGACCGATCTGCGTCCAATGCACGAGATCCGTGCTTTCGAAGATGGGAATACCCGGAAAGTACGCGAACGTGGAATTCACGAGATAGAACTTGTCTCCCGCGCGCGCGATGCTCGGATCGGGATAAAAGCCGGCGAGGATCGGATTGCGATAGCTTCCGGCGGGGAGCGACTGCTCGAAGACTGCATCGCGGCCGGTGTACTCGAACCAATCGAAATCCACGGTCGTCTCGGCGCTTGCGCTGGCCGAAACAAGACTGCCGACGAGCATCGCCGCCAGCACACAATGTCGAATCATGCGTACCCCGCTGTTCTCTTGTTCATGCGTGAGGTCACGATGATACAGAACACCGAGCGACCGCCGGCCGTTGAGCATGCTCAGGCCTCTTCGGCCCCGCCGTTCACATGCGGGAGCGTCGACCGGAGTCCATATGAAGCGATAATCAAAGCACTATCACCCTGAGGCTCTGTCAAGTTCCGTCTGGATCAACCGGCAGAGCTTTCATCTCGACGCGATTTCAGCAATGCTCTGGGCCGGCCAAATTGGTAAGGCCGCTTTCGCAGGGCCGACGTAGCAAGCGAGCGTTCCAGCATGAAACACCCTACAAAACGAGCCTCCATCACCCGGCGCGATTTCGGCAAAGCCGTTGCCGCGACGACGACAGCATTGGCGTTCCCGCTCATCGTGCCTTCGAGCGTGTTCGGCAAGAACGCCCCGAGCAATCGCTTGGCGATCGGGCAGATCGGCTGCGGCCGCATCGCGCGCGGCCACGACATGCCGGGCACTTTCAAGGCCGGCGGCGTCGACTTCGTCGCAATGTGCGATGTGGACAGCAAACGCGCGCGCGAAGGCAAGGAGTTGATGGAGCAGTTCTATCGCGACGCCGGTGCGTCTGCACCGGAGATCAGCACGCATCAAAATTATCGAGAAGTCGTCGAACGCAAGGACATCGACGCCGTCGTCATCAGCACGCCGGATCACTCGCATGCGGAGCTCGCGTTGGCCGCGGTTCTCAACGGCAAAGATGTCTATCTGCAAAAGCCGTTCACGATGACATTGAGCGAAGGAATTCTCCTGCGCGATGCAGTTGCGCGCACGGGGCGCATCGTGCAGATCGGCAGCCAACAGCGATCGAGCCCGCAATTTCGTCGCGCGTGCGAGTTGGTGCGCTCGGGACGCATTGGACGCGTGCGTCGCGTCGAGATCGGACTGCCGATCGACCCGACAAAGCCCGACGATCCGGTGCAGCCGATCCCTCCGAACCTCGACTACGACAAATGGCTCGGCCCCACGCCGTTCGCGTACTACACCGAGCAGCGCGTACATCCGCAGAACGGCTATGACGAGCGACCGGGCTGGTTGCGCAACGAATCCTATTGCCTCGGGATGATCACCGGCTGGGGCTCGCATCATTACGACACGTTGCATTGGGCGCTCGACACCGAGCTCACCGGCCCGAAGCGCGTCGAGGGCCGCGGCGAGTTTCCGACCAACAAGATCTGGAACGTGCATGGCGCGTACCACGTCGAGCTCGTCTATCCGGATGACGTCATCGTGACCGTCTCCGACAAGCTGCCGAACGGGCTCAAGTTCTACGGCGACGACGGCTGGATTTGGGTCACGCGCGAAGGAACGACGACCGCGAGCGATCCGACGGACCCGAACGCGAAGAAGCTGCCGCCGCTCGATGCGAGCGACCCGAAGCTGCTCGCCGAGGAAGGCGTCAAAGTACAGTTGCCGCGCAGCGCCGAGCACCATGCGGATTGGGTGCAGGCCGTCCGAGCGCGCACACAGCCCATTGCGCCCGCTGCCGTGGGACATCGCAGCAACAGCGCCTGCATCGTGAGCTGGATTGCAATGAAGCTCGGTCGCCCGCTGACCTGGGATGCAAAAGCCGAGCGTTTCGTCAATGACAACGAGGCCAACTCCATGCTGAGCCGTCCGGAACGCGCTCCTTATGGCGCTCACAACTTGATGAAGGCTTACAAGTCATGAGGGCATGGGGACGTGTGGCAGCACTCGGTGCCATCACAGCCATCATCATGACCGCTGGATCGATCGCTGCTGAAAATACTCGGCGATACCGTCTGATGACGGTCGACCCCGGGCACTTCCATGCCGCGCTCGTACAGAAGTTCATGTACTCGGACGTGGACCCGGTCGTTCACGTCTATGCCCCGCCGGGCGAGGATGTCGCGCATCATTTGAAGCGTATCGAAAGCTTCAACACGCGCGCCGAGAATCCGACGAGCTGGCAGACTAAGACATACACCGGCGCGGACTTCTTCGAGAAGATGCTCGAGGAGAAGCCCGGCAACATCGTCGTGCTCGCGGGGAACAACGCCCTCAAAACCGACTACATCCTGCGTTCGGTGCAAGCCGGCCTCAATGTGCTCGCGGACAAGCCGATGGCGATCACGCCCGCGGACTACGAAAAGCTCGTACGTGCCTTCGAAGTGGCGGAAGCGAACGGCGTCCTGCTCTACGACATCATGACGGAGCGCTTCGAGATCACCTCGATGCTCCAACGAGCGCTCTCGCAGGACCGCGAGCTCTTCGGCGAGCTCACACGCGGCACGCCGACGGAACCGGCGATCGTGAAAGAGAGCGTGCACCATTTTGCGAAGACCGTCGCCGGCGCGCCGCTCATCCGGCCGCAATGGTTTTTCGATGTACGTCAGGAAGGCGAAGGGATCGTGGATGTGACCACCCACCTCGTCGATCTCGTGCAATGGCAGGCGTTTCCCGAGCAAGCACTCGACCCGAAGGATGCCACCGTGCTCGACGCGCGCCGCTGGAGCACGACGCTCACGCCAGCGCAATTCGAGCAAGTCACGGGCGCCGCCTCGTTCCCGGACTATCTACGAGGCGACGTGCGGGACGGTCAGCTCCATGTGTACTCGAACGGCGAGTTCACTTATCGATTGCGCGGCGTGCATGCGCGCATTTCGGTGATCTGGAACTTCGAAGCGCCGCCGGGGACGGGCGATACGCACTTCTCGACGATGCGCGGTACCAAAGCCGCCTTGACGATCCGCCAGGGAGAAGCGGAACAGTACCGCCCGGTGCTCTACATCGAGAAAGCTGCGAATACCGATGCGGCCGCACACGAGAAGGCGGTGAAGCGAGCGATCGCTGCGCTGCAGATGGACTATCCGGGAGTCGGTGCACGTCGCGCTACGAACACGGAAGGCGCGGATTGGGTCGTCACCGTCCCCGAGCGTTACAACGTCGGCCACGAAGCGCACTTCGCTCAAGTTACGGAGAACTTCCTGAAGTACCTGCGCACGGGCGATCTCCCCGACTGGGAAGTCCCGAACATGCTCACGAAGTACGCGACGATCATGCAAGCGTACGAGATGAGCCGATCTCGATAGGCGACAGCCCACAGCTTTTCTTGGAGCGCTGATGATCCACCGCCGCGACCTCGTTTCCGCCGCCGCTGGTGCGATTGCAACGCTGAGTGTCGTCGCGATCGCTCAGTCCGATCCCAAGCTGATGCGCTCGGAAGTCTTCGATTGGAACGACGCGCCGGTGAAGCACGAAGAAGTGCGAACGGTGCGCCAGTTCTTTCAAGCACCGACCGCGACGTTAGCGGAGCTCGAGCTGCACGTCACGACGCTCAAACCCGGCGATACGTCACACGCGCCCCATCGTCACGAGAATGAAGAGCTCGTCATCATCAAGGAAGGAACGGTGGAAGCCTTCAGCAACGACAAGACGAAGGTCGTCGGTCCCGGC
>JAAYXG010000007.1 GCA_012516015.1 Lysobacteraceae bacterium
CCGGCGCGCCACAGGTGCCGACGTCGTGGTCGACTCTTCCAAATATCCTTCCCGTGCGCTGCTGCTCGACCGCGCCTTTCCGGACAAGGTGCGGGTCGTGTGTATGACGCGCTCGGCGCAGGGTCTGCTCGCCGCGTTTCGCAAGCAGAACGAAGGCGAGCAACGGCCGAAGAGCACGTGGGCGGCCACGGCGTACTATCTTTACGTGCTCTGTTGTATGCGTCTCGTTCGGGCAAAGCTCAAGGATCGCTGCTTCGTCATCCGTTTCGAGGACCTCAAGCGAGATCCCATCGCGACGCTTCGGGCCATCGAGGAGTGGAGCGGCTATTCCTTTGCCGGCTCGACGGCCAAGATCGCGGCCGGTGAGCATTTCGACGTCGGTCACATCGTGACCGGCAATCGTCTGCGCAAGCGAGGCCGAGTGCAGTTCGATGCATCTTCGTCATCGAAGGAAGGCGGCGGGCGCGCGGTGCTCGCGAGCTTGCTGGAAACCTATCGCAACCTCCTGGGATTCTGAATGTCGCCTCCCGCGCAGTCGTCTGCGGCCAACGTGATCGTCATGCTCGGTATCCATCCGGACTCGCCGGAGAAGGGGGGCATCTCTGCGGTCGTCGACGTATATCGAGAAGCCGGCCTGTTCTCACGCTGGCCGATTCGCTACCTCGGGACCGTCATGTCGGGATCGGCGGCGCGAAAGGTACGCGTATGCGTGGCAGCGCTCGCGGAGTTTTCCAGTTTGCTCGTGCGCGGTAGGATGCAGTTGCTGCACGCGCAGACATCCTCGCGCGCGAGCTTCTGGCGGAAGTCGCTTTTCATCGTGCTCGCGTTCGCTGCGCGCCGGCCCGTGATCGTGCACCTGCACGGCTCCGAGTTCGAGCAGTTTTATACCAATGAATGCGGACCGCTCAGGCGGCGCTATATAAGCTGGATCTTGAACCGCACCTCTCGCGTCGTCGTCCTGTCCTCTCAGTGGGCCGCCTTCGTCCGCAAGATCGCACCTAGAGCGAATGTCGTACGCATATTCAATCCGATCGGCTTGCGGCTAAGTGACACCGCGAAGCGGGTGCAGAAGGATCCACATGGAGTGCTATTCCTCGGCCGCTTCGGACGACGCAAAGGCATCCTCGACCTCCTGCAAGCGATGACGATCGTGACGCGCAGTGTCCCGAACGTGAGGTTGCGATGCGGTGGCGATGGCGACATCGCGGGAGTCGAGCGTCGAATCGCAGAGCTCGGCTTGAACGATTGCGTGGAGGTGCTCGGCTGGGTGAGCGGCGAGCGAAAGCAACAGGAGCTGGCTCGAGCCTCGGTCTATGTCTTGCCTTCGTACGCGGAGGGGTTGCCGATGGGCATCCTTGAGGCAATGGCCGCAGGTCTGCCCATCGTGTCGACGACGATCGGAGGGATTCCGGATGCGGTCGACGAAGGCGTCGAAGGATTCTTGATTCGTCCGGGCGACGTCGATGCGCTTGCCGAGCGAATCGTTCGCCTCCTGCAGGACCCGGCGCTTCGCGCGCAGATGGCGCTGGCTGCTCGGGAAACGGCTGTCGCGCGCTTCGACGCCGATCAGGTGATCTCGCAACTCGAGGATCTGTATCGGACCTTGGGTGCCCAGCCGTGCGACAACGGACCCCCGCCGCTTCTCGAAACGCGGCCCGCGGAAACGCACGGCCACCATGCAATCCATCGGCTGGTACGTAAGTAGACTCGGACGCATGTCCGCATCCGAGCTCGCCTATCGACTCGGACAAGCTGCGCTCGCGACGCATGATCGGCTCGCGAAGCGCCACGAGGCGCCCGTGCCCGCTCCCCACGTCGGGCGCCCGAATCCTGCCTACATCCACGTGCCGAGCGTCGATCCGAGTGCGTACATCGCGGCTGCGGAGCGCATCCTGGCCGGGCGCTATTCTCTGTTCACGCTCGATGATGTCGAGTTGGGCCATCCGCCGGAGTGGAACCGCGATCCCTTGACGGGTAGGCGAGCGCCTCTGCAGCCGTCCGGCTCGCTCGACTATCGCGACGAGCGCCTCGTCGGCAACATCAAATACTTGTGGGAGCCGAATCGACATCTTCACATCGCAACGCTCGCCCAGGCCTACGCTCTGACCATGGAGCGTGCGTTCGCAGATGCCATTCGCACTCACATCGAATCCTGGATCGCTCAATGCCCGCCAGGCCGCGGGCCCAACTGGAGCAGCTCGCTCGAGCTCGGTATTCGGCTGATCAATTGGAGCATCGCATGGCACTTGCTGGGCGGCTACGACTCGCCCTTGTTCGCCGACGACGGCGGCCGCGCTTTCAGGCAGCGATGGCTCGAGTCCGTCTATCGACACGTGCGCGCTATCGTGCGCAAGCTGTCGCGGTACTCGTCCGCGAACAATCATCTGATCGGCGAAACAGCCGGTGTCTACATCGCTTCTCTGACGTGGAACTATTGGCCTCAGATGCGCGCCTGGGGCGTCGAGTGCAAAGAGATCCTCGCGCAAGAAGCCATCGTTCAGAACGCTGAGGATGGCGGCAACAGAGAGCAGGCGTTCTCCTATCAGCAGTTCGTGCTCGACTTCCTCTTGCTCGCGGGACTCGCGGCACGAGCGGCACACGAGGACTTCGCTGCCGAGTATTGGTTACGCATCGAGCGCATGATGGAATTTCTCGCCGCGATGATGGATGTCGCAGGCAACGTGCCGATGATTGGGGACGCGGACGACGGTTACGTCGTGCGGCTCGAGCCGCACGAGGGATCTGGGGCTTGGGGCGTGGGGTCCGGGTCAGAAAGCGCTGCGCGCATTGCTTCTGCTCCGGCCCAAGCCCCAGGCCCCAGGCCCCATGTCCTTCACAGCAACTACGCTTCGCTTCTCGCGACCGGTGCGCTCTTGTTCGATCGGCCGGATTTCGCGCACAAAGTGCGGCGGCTCGACGACAAGACGCAGTGGTTGCTGCCGGACGAGCGCGTGCGCGAGTTCGAGCGTCTCGCGGCCTCGGCCGGTACAGCGTTCGTGCGGCGCGAGTTTCCGCAATCGGGCTACTACATTCTGGGATCGCAGCTCGATACGCCGGAGGAAGTGCGCATGGTGGTCGATGCCGGCCCGCTCGGCTACTTGAGCATCGCGGCCCATGGTCATGCCGATGCGCTCAGTCTCGTCTTGAGCGTCGGCGGCGAGGAAGTGCTCGTCGATCCCGGCACGTACGCGTATCACACCGAACCGGAGTGGCGGCGGTATTTCCGCGGCACGCG
>JAAYXG010000079.1 GCA_012516015.1 Lysobacteraceae bacterium
CACCCTCAACCTTTACTTCAACTCGTTCGGCATCAGCGAAGTCCACGACGTCAGGGCGGTCGTCACGTTGCCTGAAGGCTTTACGATGGTTTCCGCAAACAACGGACTCGGGCCGTGTGCGATCGAGGGACGCGTGGCAACGTGTCTCGTGCCGACCTTGCTGGCGCAGCAGACCAGCAGCATGTGGATGACGTTCATCGCGCCCGAGCCAGGTACGTTCGAGGGATCCTTCGAGGTGTTTGCAGCCGAGGACGCCGATCCGACGAACAATGCCGCGGCCATCCTCTTCGAGATCACGCCGAACGTCGACGCGCACCTCATCGTCCCGGGCGATCGATACGGCTTCGTTGACGAGCCGATGGAGTGGGTCTTTTCGGTCGCGAATGGGCGTTACGCGATGCCGGACGGCTTGCTCGCGTTCGAGTTGAGCCCGGAGATCGAAATCTTGTCTTTCGAGCCTTCGCGCGGCAGCTGCGTGAACCTGGATCAGCGAATCGACTGCGAGATCGGTACGCTCGAAGCGAACGAAGTCTTCACCGTGACGCTGGGCGTCGCCGTCCGCGCGAGCACCGACGTATCCGTTGGAGCATGGTTTAGTTCTCCGGCCGATCTGGACGCCGGCAACAATGGCGCTCTACTTTCCTTCGAGATCGATGGGCCCGGCGACATCGCATTCAGCAGCGTGCCCGGTGCCGTTTCGGCCACTATCGGCGAGCGAGTGTCAGTACAGTTCGACGTGACGGCGCTCGCCGAAGTGGTGGACAGTTTCGTCGAGCTCGATTTCGATCCGACGATCGTTTCGGAGCTGCAAGTCTCGGGCGGATATTCATGCGAGTCGACGGCAGATCGCGTGCGATGTCGCCTCGGCACGCTCTATACGGGCTGGACTCACCGAGTCGAGGTGAGTTTCGTTCCGCTCGCCGTCGGCGAGGTGAACATTCACGTGCGCGTCGGCGGCCGAAACGATCGCAACGCGGATAACGACGAAGGCGTGTTGAGGCTGGCTGCCGTGGCACCGCCGCCGCCACCGCCTACCTCTCCATCACCGCCGGCCGCGCGACCAAACACAGGCGGCGGCGGAGGAGGAGGCGGGGCAATGAGCCCGATTCAACTCCTCGCGCTGCTTGCGCTCATCGCGGCGCTGGGAGGTTATCGTCGGAAGAGAAAAGGATAGGTGCTCTCGCGGGAGTGCGCTCGGCCGCCCTCCGGCCTTCAGCGAAAGAGCATATGAATAAGAACGCTTCAGAGACTCGCAGTCCTTTCGGATTCCTCATAATCGCGCTCTCGATTGTGGGCGGGCTCCTGGTCGTTGCCTTGATCTGGGCGCGCATCTTTGTCTTCGAACCGTTTCGAATGACGTCCGACTCGATGTACCCGACCCTCCAGAAGGGTGCGTACATGCTGATCGACAAGCGCACAGGGTCAATGCGCAAGGCCAAGAGCAGACCCATCGCGAGCATCGATCGAGGAGATATCGTTGCCTACTCGATGGGCGATAGCGTGTACCTCCATCGCGTGATCGGGTTGCCGGGCGAGCACATCGCCTTGAAGGGACGGGAGCTCACGATCAATCGCGGAGCCGTTCCAGTGCACGTCGAACTCGGAGCGCGTACGCAGGTCGGGCGGCTTGAGTATCAGCTTGCAACCGAGACCATCGAGGACCAGCAAGCGACGATCGCCTGGATCACGGCGAGACCTTCTTTGGATTTCGAGGCCACGGTGCCCGAAGATCACTTCTTCGTGCTCGGCGATAATCGAGACAATGCGCGCGACAGCCGTTTCACTGGCTTCGTGTCGAAGGACGAGATCGTCGGCAAGCTCGTGTGGGTGCTGAAGCTCTGATAATCCCACCATCTTGTCGTCCCGGCGTTAGGCCGGGATCCAGACCGCAATGGTGCGCACGCGCGTGATTGCCTGGACTCCGGCCTTCGCCGGAGCGACGAAGGTTAGCGATGCATCATCATCTTGTCGTCCCGGCGTAGGCCGGGATCGAGACCGCAATGGTGCACGCGCGTGATTGCCTGGACTCCGGCCTTCGCCGGAGCGACGAAG
>JAAYXG010000728.1 GCA_012516015.1 Lysobacteraceae bacterium
CCGCCGTCGTCGCGAATGCGCTTGAACGCGCGCGCCATTCGCTTGCGGGTCTCCGCGTCGATCGATTCCGAGACATGGGCGTCCGAGATCGCACCGACGACGAGCGCTTCGCGGCGTGCGTGGTTGCGCTCCGCCACGAGCCGATGGTGGAGCAGCGCGCGCCCGAGCAGCACCCACGGGAAATTCGGCGTCGTGATCGGGCCGACCTGAAGCTGCATTCCGCCCATGGGTGCACCGAGGATCTGCACTTTCGCGAGGCGATTCGCGCCGAACACGGCGCCCATGCCGCCGATCAGCGCACCCAAGCCCGCACCCAACAGGAGCGATGCGCCGCCTGCCGCGACGTCGATGACGCCACCGGCGACGGCGCCCGTCGCAGCGCCGGTCATCGCGAGCTGCTTCGTCGACAACCCGAAGACGACAAAGCTGCGCTCGGAGAACAAATCCTCGCTCAGTAGGTCGATCGCCTGCTCCTGCGTTTCGAGCGTGCTGTGGTGATACAACTCCTGCACGACGCGGCGAGCCGCTTGCTCACGTTTTCTCACTCGCGTCATCAAACGCTCGCTCAACGCTTTGACGAGCTCCGTCTGATCTCCGTCCTCCGGCGCCGGCGCCGTCTCGCGCCAGGACAACACATCGACCAGAAGATCCGCGATCTCCACCGCCGCACGGCGGCGCCGCTCGCGACGATCCGCTTGCAGCAGGCTGACGGCATGATCGAGCGCGGCGCTGAAGCGATCGTCGCGCTCGCCGAGCTCGCGGAACGCGCGCAGCAGATCGACGCGCTTGGAGAAATCGGCTCGCTGCGCATCGAAGATGCGCACGATCGAGAAATACTGATTGAGCGCGCGCCGCCACTCTTCGACGTAATCGCCCGGACCGATCATGTTGATGAGCGCCATACGCGGCTGGCCCGTCCAGCGAAGCACTTCCATTTCCGGTTCGTACTCCGCGCCGTACGGGTGCGCGCCGTCGACGACGTACAGCACGCCGGCGCCCGCGAGGATCGGCTTCAACAACTCGACTTCGTTTCGATACCGCTCGTCATCCGAATGCGCGGCGACGAACTCGCGCACGACTTGCGGTCGCGCGTCCGCACCGCGCTCATGCTGACGCAACCATTCGAGCACTGCGCGCGGCCGCTGGAATCCCGGCGTATCGAAAAGCTCGTAGAGCACCTGCCCGTCGACGCGCATGCGAAAGCTGCGGGAGACGCGGGTCGTACCGGGATCCGGAGAAATGGCGACCGATTCGTCCTCGGCAAGCGTCGCAACGATGCTGCTCTTGCCCTTGTTCGGATGGCCGACGATCGCGAACGTCGGATGCTCCGTTGTCGTCATGCGCCGCTCTCCATGTACAGCGCGGGGTCGGCGATGCGACCGACCCATCGCCCCCAAGTCGCACGTTGCGACTCGTCGGCTGAAGCCCCCTCCGCACCGATCGGCACCACGATGATCGAGCACTCGGGTCCGAGCGCGGCGCGAAGCTGTTCGATGAAGTCCTGCAGATCGAGCAGCGGCGCTTCCCAGGCACGTACGAACAGCAGCACGGCACGCGGCTTGCCTTGCGCAATCAAACGAATCGCTGCGGCATCATCGTCGAGATTGCGCCCTCCGCCTGCCTCGACGATCTGCGTCACTCGTTTGTCTAGATTACGCATGCTCCAAGCATTCACACGGTCGACTGGGATGGCGCTCGACCAGACGATCGCAGCAGCAGCTTGGGCGGACACGACGGCGGGTGCCCTCGAAGCGACGATGCTGGGAGACGGCGCGGGTTCCTCGGCATCCGCCGCGCCGAGCGTGACCTCGGCCGTGGTCATGCGATCCAAGAGCGCCCGTACGTTCGGATCGTCGAGCAACAAGCCGACGGTCGCGGCGCGCAAGCGAATCAGCGAGACGATCAACAGCACACATCGGGGCACGAGACCATAGGTCACGATGGCCGCCAGCAAGAACGGCCACCATCCGGTCAGCGTTTCCGCCGAGATCGCGGGCGGAGAGGCAGAGGCCAAACGAAAGAAGCGCGAGCTTTCGATGAGTGAGGCGGACGGTACCGCCTCTGGCCAAAACCACGCCCAAGGCGTCGCGAGCACATTCGTGATACGCCGCGCATCCTCGCCATCGACGCGCAGCGTCGTGCTCCAACCGAACGCGAGATCCGTGAATGCGATCAGCGCCACCGCCGTTGCCAATGCGGCGAGGTTGAAGGCAAGTGCGCCCGCCTGCGACCACACGAGCATCTGCCAGCGCGCGAAGCGAGCGACCGCGGGGCCACGCGCTTCCGGCCAGAGAAGCAGATCCGCACGATCGCCATCTATCCGCGCGATTCGTCTATAGACCGCCGCGACGAGCGCGCCCCGATTGAGGTGCCCCAGCAATTCTTGCAATAGCCGCACGCCAGGAATGCGCGGCATCATCATCACGAGCGTGAGAAGAACGAGCACGAACTGCAGCAGCACCAGCACCGCCAGCACCGTGACGACGTTCACCGGCCATGTACCGTCGTAGTGAAACGCAGCCGATGCAACCGCTACGCCGACGATCGCGCCGAGAACGACCATCAGGAATCCGATGAGGCGACGACCGCGCTCGAGCCGCTGAGCGACCGCATATCCCTCGACCGAAGCCAAGTTCTGCAGGACGCGAGCGCGCCAGTCGCGAACGCGTCGCAACGGGTCCGATGTCCTAAGCGAAGCACCGATAGCGCGGTCTCGACGTAAGCGCTCTGCGTACGGCGTATCGCGCTCCGCATCTAGATAAGCAGGGATGCTGACCGCATCCACAAAAAGCTGGGGGCTTCGATGGCCGTCATCGCGCATTGCGGAATGATAGCTTTCCGCGCGAGGTCAGGCAGGTTTTTGACTGTCGCCACCGCCGTTCCAGCGTTCCCCCCGCCTTGTCATACGGCACGTCCGGATACGCGAAGAGGTACACAGTTGCGTATACTTCCGCTACCTCGAGCGTCTTGGCTATGGCCATTGCCTGGCACGACGCCGGTGTCATGGCGAAGCGTTCTCGAGAGGTGGTCACCCGATGCTGGAGAACTTCGACGCAGTCTTGCTGGCCCGCCTCCAGTTCGCCTTCACCGTTTCCTTTCATTTCATTTTTCCGGCGTTCTCCATCGGTCTTGCGAGCTATCTCGCCGTGCTCGAAGGCCTGTGGCTGAAGACGGGTCGTACCGTTTACCTCAATCTCTACCGGTACTGGCTCAAGATCTTCGCGCTCACGTTCGGCATGGGTGTGGTCTCCGGGATCGTGCTGACGTATCAGTTCGGTACGAACTGGTCCGTGTACTCGCACATGACGGGACCCGTGATCGGCCCGCTCATGGCGTACGAAGTGATGACGGCGTTCTTTCTCGAAGCCGGCTTCCTCGGCGTCATGCTCTTTGGGCTGAAGCGAGTCGGGCCGCGTTTGCACTTCGCCGCAACGCTCGCGGTGGCCTTCGGCACCCTCCTCTCGGCCTTCTGGATCCTGTCGGCGAATAGCTGGATGCAAACGCCAGCGGGTCACGCCGTGAACGACATCGGTCAGTTCGTGCCGGACGACTGGATGACGATCATCTTCAATCCGTCGTTTCCATATCGGCTGATTCACACCGTGCTCGCTGCCTATCTCACGACCGCGCTCGTCGTCGGCGCAGTGGCGGCATGGCATCTGCTGCGCGACCGGCTCAACGAAGGAGCGCGCGTCATGTTTGCGATGGCGAGCGGCATGATCGCGGTCACCGCGCCGATTCAGATCGTCGCCGGCGACTTGCACGGGCTCAATACGCTCGAGCATCAACCCGCGAAGGTCATGGCGATAGAAGGCCACTTCGAGAGCTACGCGAGCGGCGCGCCTCTGATTTTGTTCGGACTTCCGGATCAAGAAGCGGGCGAGGTCCATGGTGCAATCTCGATTCCGAAAGGGTCGTCGCTCATTCTGAAGCACGACGCGAACGCACCGCTCGAAGGACTCGATAGTGTTCCTCGCTCGGAGTGGCCGCCGGTCGCGCTCGTGTTCTGGTCGTTTCGCGTCATGGTCGCGCTCGGCATCCTGATGCTCGGCTTGGGACTTCTGAGCCTGATCGCATTGCTTCGCGGCAAGTTGTACGACTCGCCGGGGCTGCTCCGATACGCGCTCGCAATGGGACCCGCCGGATTCGTGGCCGTGATTGCCGGCTGGATTACGACCGAAGTGGGGCGACAGCCCTACACCGTCTATGGCTTGTTGACGACCGCCGAGTCGGTATCGCCGTTGGACGCGCCGGCCGTCGGTGCCTCGCTCATCAGCTTCATCGTGGTGTACTTCGTCGTGTTCGGCACCGGCACAGGCTATATCCTCAAGCTGATGAGCCACGCACCCTACCCCGGCGAACCGGGGCCGGAAGCCGAACCGCTTCCGTTGCGCGCGGCCGGTATCACGCCGGCACCCGCCGTCGATCCCGAACGCACGATCGGACATGCGGATGAGGAGGCGCGGCCATGAGCGGCTTCTTCGATCTGCCGACGATTTGGCTGATCATCCTGACGTTCGCGGTGCTCGCGTACGTCGTGATGGATGGCTTCGATCTCGGCATCGGCATCCTCTTTCCCTTCTTTCCCGAAGGACAGGAGAGAAACACGGCGATGAACTCGATCGCGCCGGTCTGGGACGGCAACGAGACGTGGCTCGTGCTGGGCGGCGGCGGTTTGATGGCCGCATTTCCGCTCGCCTATTCGATCATTCTACCGGCGCTGTATGCGCCCATCATCGCGATGCTGCTGGCGCTCATCTTCAGAGGCGTCGCGTTCGAATTTCGCTGGCGCGATCCGGCCCATCGCAAAGCATGGGATATCGCGTTCACGACCGGATCGACCGTCGCCGCGTTCGCCCAAGGCGTCACGTTGGGCGCGTTGCTTCAAGGCATCGCGGTCGAGAACAATGCTTATGCCGGCGGCTGGTGGGATTGGCTATCGCCGTTCAGCCTCTTGGTCGGTGTCAGCGTCGTCATCGGTTATGGATTGCTTGGTGCGGCGTGGCTCATCATGAAAAGCGAAGGCGTCTTGCAAGAGCATGCCTTCCGCCTCACTCGATGGCTCGGGGCAGGCACGGTCGCGTGCATCGTGCTCGTGAGCGCGGCAACGCCGTTCCTCCAGGGCGAGTACTACCAGCGTTGGTTCGCGTGGCCGCGCATCCTGTTCACTTCGCAGGTGCCCTTGCTGGTCGTGATCGCGTCGACGTGGCTCTTCATCAGTCTGCGCCAACGGCGAGAGTACGCGCCCTTTCTCATGGCGTTGGCGCTCTTCACATTGGGTCTCGTCGGCCTCGGAGTGAGCGTCTTTCCGGAAATCGTGCCTGGACAAATCAGTATCCATGAAGCGGCTGCCCCG
>JAAYXG010000729.1 GCA_012516015.1 Lysobacteraceae bacterium
ACGCCCGACGGCATGTTGCGGGCACCGGTGTTCGTGAAAGTCCGCGACGACGTGGCCGCCGACGAAGTGCGCAGCGCGCCGCCGCAGCGAGGCACGAAGGTGGGAGGCCGAAAGACGCCTGCCGGCGAAGTCGAGGATGTCCTGGCGCAGCTCGACTCCGCGGCTCGACAGCTCGATCTATCGGTCGGCAGCGCGCGCATCAAGCTCACGAACTTGGACCGCATCTATTGGCCCGCCGATCGACGCGCAGGCTACCCCGCGATCACGAAGCGCGACTACCTTCGCTATCTCGCCGGTGTGTCGCGTTACATGCTGCCGCATCTCGCGGATCGCCCGCTCACGATGATCCGCATGCCCGAGGGGATCGGGGGGGAGCGCTTCTTTCAGAAGCATTGGGAGCAGACGCTACCCGAGTTCGTCGAGACGGTGACGGTGTTCTCCGAGCACAAGGACGAACAGCACGACTACATCCTCGCCAACAATCTGCCCACGCTGCTGTGGCTCGGCCAGGTCGGCACGCTCGAGTTTCACGTGTGGCATTCGCGCGCGAAGGTCGGTGCCGACTCGATCAGCAAGCAGACCGACTACTCGAGCTCGCTCGAAGCGCTCGAGAGCTCGGTGTTGAACTTCCCCGACTATCTCGTCTTCGACATCGACCCGTATATCTATTCGGGCAAGGAGCCGAAGGGCGCGGAACCGGAGCTCAACAAGGAGGGTTTTGCTATGGGCCGGAAGGTCGCGTTTTGGATCCATGGCTTGCTCAAGGAAATGTCCTTGCGAGCGCTGGTGAAGACGTCCGGCAAGACGGGGTTGCACGTGTTCGTGCCGATCGAGCGTACCGTGACGTTCGACGAGGCGCGGCAGATCTGTGAGATGGTCGGCCGGCACGTCATGCGTCAGCATCCGAAAGAGATCACGATGGAATGGGCCGTCATCAAGCGAACCGGGAAGATCTTCATCGACTACAACATGAACGTCCGCGGCAAGACGCTCAATGTCGCCTACTCCCCGCGAGGGGTTCCGGGCGCCCCGGTTTCGATGCCGTTGACCTGGGAAGAGCTCGAGGCGGCCGAGCCGATGGATTTCACGATGCAGAATGTACTGCCTCGCTTGGAAAGAACCGGGGACCGGTGGCATGATGCTCTTTCGGCAAAACAAAGCCTTGCGAAAGCTTTCGGAACTGAGAGGTAAGAGTGTCGGGAGAGGACGGGCTCGGACGTCCTTGAGGGGCTCGGGGCAAGAAGCTTTTTGAAGGGCTCGGGGTATGGGGCTTGGGGCTAGGACCGGAGGAACCTCTGAAACTTCTTCTGGCCCTAGCCCCAGGCCCCAAGCCCCATGCCCTTAACAAACTAGGTGCATCATGGCCGCACGTTCCATTGGCTCTTTGACGATTTCGTTCGGGCTCGTCGCGATCCCGGTGAAGCTCTATAGCGCGACGCAGTCCTCGAACGCGATCTCCTTCAATTTGCTGCACAAGGATTGCGGCTCGCGCCTCAAGCAGCAGTACATCTGTGCGAAGGAGGGCACGGTCGTCGAGCGTGACGCCATGGTGAAGGGCTATGAGTTCGCGAAAGATCAGTACGTGCAGTTCACGCCGGAGGAGATCAAAGCGCTCGAGGAAGTCGGTACGCATGCGATCGACATTTCCGAATTCGTGCCGATCGAATCGATCGATCCCGTTTACTTCGACAAGACCTATTATCTGGCGCCGGACAAAGGTGCCGCGAAACCTTACGGTCTGCTCACCGAAGCATTGAAGGACTCGAAACGCTGTGCGATCGGACGCTGGGCCGCGCGCGGCAAAGCGTATCTCGTCGTGCTGCGGCCGATCGGCGATGTGCTTGCCATGCAGCAGCTTCACTTCGCGTCGGACGTGCGTCCGGCGAGCGAGATCGAAGTGCCGAAGGCGGAAGTGAAGCCCGCCGAGCTCAAGCTCGCCCAGCAGCTGATCGATCAACAGACGGCGGAGCGGTTCGATCCGACCGCTTACAAGGACGAAGTGCGCGCACGCATCGAAGCGGAGATTCAGAAGAAGGTCGAAGGCCAGGAGATCTCGGTCGCCGAGACCGCGCCCGAGCCGACCGGCAAGGTCATCGATCTCATGGAGGCGCTGCGCGCGAGCCTGCAGAAGACGGAAGCGGCAAAAGCAAGCGCCACGAAGCTCGGTCCGCGCAAAGCGCCGAAGCGAGTCGAACAACCTGCGAAGACGGCACGCAAAGCAGCGAAACGCTAGTGCGCGTGTAACGTGTCAGGTGTGACGTGTGAGGTGAAGGGCAGCTCGTCCGCTCGCGATCCGCGCGCGTTACGTGTCACACTCGCAGCGCAGATGCCGACGCACAGCTACACCATCAAGGATATCGAGCGAGTGCTGCGCCTGTCGCGCAGTACGATTCGCGGCCTCATCGAGAGCGGGTTCGTCACGCCCGCGCGCGGTCCTCGACAGCAGTATCGCTTCTCCTTCCAAGACTTGATCGTGCTCCGTGCGGCCCGTGCGCTCATCGAAGCGAACGTCCCGCGCAAGCGCATTCGCCGCTCGCTCGAAGATTTGCGTCGTCATCTCCCCGAGGAGATGCCGCTCTCGGGTCTCAGCATCGGCGCGGTCGGCGATCGCGTCGTCGTGCGCGATGGCGCCGCGCACTTTCAGGTGGACGACGGGCAGTACGTGCTCGGATTCGATGTCAGCGTCGAGAAGGGCGTGCTGCGCGTCGTCGAGCGCAAGCAGGAGCCCGAGCCGGAGGCGAACGAAGCGGAGGATTGGTTCGGAAAGGGCCTTGCGCTCGAGGAAGAGAATTGGCGCGCCGCGTGCGATGCGTATGCGCGCGCCGTCGAGGAAGACGCGACGCACAGCGCTGCGTGGACGAACTGGGGTCGCTTGCTTCACGAGCACAACGAGCTAAGGCAAGCGGAGAAGATCTATCGTCGAGCGCTCGAGTCGTGCGGGCCCGACGCGCTCCTGTTGTTCAATCTCGGTGTCTTGCTTGACGACCTCGGTCAACGCGAAGCGGCGCTCGAGGCTTATCAGTCCGCGATCGAAGAAGATCCCACGCTCGCGGACTGCCACTACAATCTCGCGCGCCTGTACGAGTCGATGGGTAAATCGCAGCACGCGATTCGCCACCTCGGCCTGTATAGGAAGATACTTGGAGGGGATAGGGGATAGGGGATAGGGGATAGGGGATAGTCAGAAAAAGTCGGTGGCGCAGTGAGATTCCATTCCGGACTACCCCCTACCCCCTACCCCCTGTTCAGAGAACCATGGCTATCTGGGTCGGCACGTCCGGTTACAACTATCCCGAATGGAAGGGGACCTTCTACCCGGAGAAGATCGCGGCCGCGAACATGCTGCGCTATTACGCGCAACGCTTCCCGACGGTCGAGATCAATTACACCTACTACCGGATGCCCAATCAGAAGACGCTTCAGAATTGGGATCAGCAAACCCCGCCTCGCTACAAGCTGACGCTGAAGGCGCCGAAGCGCATCACGCACGATGCGAGGCTTAAGGACTGCGCCGATCCGCTCCGCTACTTTACGGAGACTGCGGCGAAGCTCGGGCCGAAGCTCGGCGCGCTGCTCTTTCAGCTTCCGCCGAGCTTCAAGAAGAACCTGGAAGTGTTCGATGCGTTTCTCGAATGCCTACCCGTCGGCGTATGCGCCGCGTTCGAATTTCGACACGGCTCCTGGCTCTGCGACGAGGTCTACGAGCGGCTGAAAGCGCGCAACCTCGCGCTTTGCATCGCCGATAACGAGAACTTCTGGACGCCGCCCGAGATCACCGCGAGCTACGCGTACTTCCGCCTCCGCGACGAGGGCTATACGCAAGACGACATCGTGCGCTGGGCAGACACGGTCCGAGACAAGACCGCCGCCTGCTCGGACGTGTATGTCTACTTCAAGCACGAGGAGGAAGGGAAGGGGCCGGAGTTTGCGGCCGCCTTCATGGCGGCTGTCGGCGCTTCGCGCGTGTGATGCGCTCCGCGCGTGTATGTGTGAGGGGTAGGGTAAGAATGCGCGGCCCAGTCGCTCTGACTCTACACTCTACACGCGCGAAGCGCATTACACCTTACACGCGCGGGGCGCTCCGCGCCTACAGCGCTTGCAACTTGCTCATCACTTCTTCGACCGGCGCAACGTCGGCGTACTTCTCCGACATGTCGAAAAGGTTGACCGCATGCGACACCGTGCCTCTGTCGTAAACGCATTCCTCCGGAACGATGACGCGGAAGTTATATGAGAAGGCGTCGACGACGGTTCCGCGAACGCAACCGCTCGTCGTGCATCCCGTCGCGATGACCGTATCGACGCCGAGATCGATGAGATGACTGGCGAGGGCGGTCCCGAAGAATGCGCTCGGGTGCTTCTTCGGAACGAGAATGTCGCCTTCGCGCGGCGCGACCTCGCGCGGGAAGTCATAGCCATGATCGGGAATCGACATGATCGCGGGCACCTTCGCGGCGAGCCGCCCGCCGTCGTAGCTCTGCTTGCGCGCGACATGCGGATACAAGACGGGCCACGAGCGAGAGCGGAACAGCTCCAGCAGCGGCTGGATCGCGTGCACCGCGTTCCATCCCGCTTCGCCGCAACTCGTCGGAAACTCCTTGATGGATTCGAAGAAGGGCTTCGGCTCGGAGCCCACCGTTCGATACTGCACATCGATGATCAGCAGCGCGGGCTTCTTGCCGTAGCCCGACGGCCGTCCGAAACCGGCGGCGCGATATCGACGTTGC
>JAAYXG010000730.1 GCA_012516015.1 Lysobacteraceae bacterium
TGAGTCAGCTACGCTTCAGACCTTTCAGAGCCGCTCGTCCTGGAAACGCCTGAACGCGTCCGCGAGCGCCGCGGCATCACCGTACAGATCCGCCAGCGAGAAGTCCTCCGGCAGCACCTTTGCCTGTTTCGATGACGTGAACATGTCTACGACCTGCTCGCTCATCTCGCGCGCGGAGTACTTGAACAAACCCGACGCTTTGGTGCCGTCGTCGATCACGATGAGGGACACGGGTTGCGTGAGCTGGGCGAGGCGCGCGTCGAAGCGCTGTCCATACTCGAATGCAGCGGCGTGGCCGTATTCGTAGCGGGTCAAGTGGCGTAATCGCTCGACCATCATCTTGCCCCAGAAGGCGTCGTCGATGTTCCACTGATCGCGCATCTTGATCCGATCCGGTAGCTGCTCGTGGAACACTCTGAACGCATCTTCGGAGGAGGTCGGGTGATAGACGCTCTTGAGCCAATTCTCCATCTCTTCCGGCGGCGAGACCGATACGCCTGACAGTCCCATCATTATCCGGCGAATCATCCTCGGCTCGGTCGCGGCGATTTCCGCAACGATGCGCGAGCCCGTATGAAAGCCGAACGCATCGAACGGACGCTTGGGACCGTAGCCGAGATTCCTCAGCGATACGATCATCGCTGTGGCATAGTCCTCGATCGTCGGAATTTCGCTCGGACCGTCCGATCCGCCGTGCCCCGGCGTGTCGAGCGCGAGCACGACTCGATCCTTGTCGAGCTCCTTCACGAGCGCGAAGTACTCGACGGACGAGTTGGGCGATTGATGGAACAGAATCAAGTGCGGCGTCTTCTTGTTGCCGCCGCCCGGCGGCATCGCCTTGGTGTAATGCAGCTGCCCATAGGGGCTATCGACATACCCGTGACGCACGGTCGGCTTGTCCGCAGCGGATGCCGGTCCATGCGCCAAGAGTATGGCTACGGCCGCTAGCGCGAATACGAAGCGAAACATGAGCTCCTCCTCTCGGTGTTCAGAAGCAGGGGTGACTTCAGACGTCAGAAGCTCGCGTTTACGCAGATCATGACTATCCGCGGCTCATGTCGATGGCCGGCGGTGGCCGGTGATGCGAGATCGTAATCGCGAGCAGCGGACGTCGTAATGTCGATCTTTTATCGGAGTCACGACAAAGTAACCTAAGTGGTCGAGGTTAGTCCATAGACAGACTCGTGCGGACGGGATGGGGCACGAGCGGGCGATTTCCGTTTGGCTCGGCTCTAGACGGGCGTTCCGAGGACGAGGCCACATTCGCTTGACAGATGTGCAGCCCGTCTATAGGTTCCACCACGATAACGTAGGTTACTAGGTAAGAACGAGCTCGCGACGAGCTGGGGCGACTGCTTCGACGGGATTTTTCCTAGGCATCGATAAAGAAGCACGTTGAATGAGCAAGATTACGCGACGAGACGCCCTGCGCGCCGTATCCGCCGGTATGGCGGGTTTGCCGATCGTGAGCTTGGCGGCACCGAGGAATCGGTCTCGCGAGGCTCGCGGAGAGATTCGCGCTTATCAAGTGGGGGACCAAAAAGGTCTCGATTCGCTCACGCTGACGCAGCGTCCCGATCCGGTGCCGGGACCCGGTCAGGTCGTCGTAAGAACTCGCGCCGCGGCACTCAACAATCGCGACAGCAGCGTACTCCACGGTCGTTATCTCGGGCGTAAGGTTGCACCCGAGCGCATTCCGCTCGCCGACGGCGCCGGCGATGTGATTGCCGTCGGCGAAGGCGTGACGCGCGTTGCGGTCGGCGACCGCGTGACAGCGGTTCCGTTCACATCCTGGGCCGATGGAGAGTTCGATCCCAGTGTGTTCGTGGCGGACCTGGGCGTCGGGGTCGATGGGTGGTTGACCGAAAAGGCGCTGCTACCCGCCGATGCGTTGGTGAAAGTATCCGACCGCATCGACTACACCGATGCCGCGGCGCTCAGCGCCGTCGGTGTGACGGCCTGGTCGATTCTTCATGGGCTCGGCGCGGTCAAGCCGGGCGATGTGGTGTTGACGCTCGGGACGGGAGGGCTGTCGATGATGGCCGTACAACTCGCCAAGATGGCAGGCGCACGCGCGGCGATCACATCTTCGAGCGACGAAAAGCTTGCCGCGGCGCGTGCGCTCGGAGCCGATATCACCGTCAACTACCGAACGCATCCAAATTGGGGCGAGAAGATCGTCGAGGCGACCGACGGTCATGGCGTCGACATCGTCGTCGAAACCGTCGGCGCGAGTACGTTGACGCAATCGCTCGCGGCTTGTGCGCCGAACGCACGTATCGGCTTCGTCGGATCGCTTGGAGGGCAGGCGACGGCGGTGCCGAACTTCGGCACGGTCATTCGTAAGAACGTGACGATCAAAGGTCTGACGGGCGGCACGCGACGGACGCTCGAGCGGCTGCATCGGGCGGTGGAAGCAAGCGGCCTGCGTCCGGTGATCGACAAGGTTTTCAGTTTCGAGAATGCGCCCGCGGCCTTTGCACATCTCGCGAAAGGCGATCACATGGGGAAGGTCGTCATCCGATTCGATTGACTGCGCCGTGCAGGCGGGCCGCAGATTAATTCAGTGACTAACTCAACGCGATTCTGAGGCGAGTACGATGCAGAAACACGATCACGAGACTCCGCATTTCTCCA
>JAAYXG010000731.1 GCA_012516015.1 Lysobacteraceae bacterium
CGCAACGATTGACGCGAAGACTCGCGAAGAAACCGGGCGCTTTGAATGTGGCGGGACTTAAGGACCTTGTCGCCCGGCGCAGGCCGGGATCCAGGGAAAAAGCGGCGCGCCATGCGCGCAGAGGCCTGGACTCCGGCCTCGCCGGAGCGACGAAGGCGGGTATCCTTTTCCTCGGACAGCAGGGCCTCCGCCGAAGCGAGGGTGGTACTACAAATTCCCCGGGGCAAAACCCTTTAATTCGATTCCGGCGGCCCCGGCACGCGCGTGATCACGAGCGGTTCGGTCGGTTTGCGCGTCTCCGGACGTACGTCCGTGAACACGATGGGCGACGTTTCAGCTTCGACGACCGCAGCTTTCTGACGGCGCGCCTTCAGACGGCCCGTGAAACCATAGATATATGTGTAGAGCACCGGCACGACCAGCAGCGTGAGCAGCGTCGAGGTGATCACGCCGCCGATCACCGCGCGCCCCATCGGCGCGAGCAACTCGCCGCCCGTGCCCGCACCGATCGACATCGGCAGCATGCCGAAGATCATGGCCATCGTCGTCATCAAGATCGGACGCAACCGGACTTGCCCCGCCTCCCAGATCGCCTCGTGCAGCGACTTGCCCTGACGCAAGGCGTGATTCGTGAAATCGACGAGCAAGATCGCGTTCTTCGTCACGAGACCCATCAGCATGATGAAGCCGATGATCGAGAAGATGTTGAGCGTCGTGCCCGTGATGAGCAGCGCGAGCAAGACACCGATCAAGGACAGGGGCAGCGAGGCCATGATCGCGATCGGCTGGAAGAAGCTCCCGAACTGCGAAGCGAGCACGAAGTAGATGAACATCACGGCCAAGCTCAGTGCCGCGAGCGCGGCGCTCGAAAGCTCGCTCATGTCTTGCTGCTCGCCGCCGACTTCGATGCGATAGCCGAGCGGCAGCTCCATTGCCTTTGCGATCTTCTCCGCATCCGCACCGACATCGCCGGTCGGCCTGCCTTCGGCATTGGCGTACACCGAGATGCGCCGCTGCATGTTCAAACGCTTGATCTGCTCGGGCGTCGTCGTGTGCACGAGATCGGCCACTTGGCGCAGCGGCACGAGCATCGAGTTGCCGTTCGCATCGACGCGCGCGCTGCTGATGTAGAGGTCGCCGAGATCGGCCGTGATCTCGCGCTGCTGTTTCGGCAAGCGCACGATGACGTCGTAGTCCTGGCCGTCGGGCCCGAGCCACGTCGTGATCTGGTCCCCCGCGATCAACGGACGCAGCGCGTTGCCGATGCGCGCGGTCGTGAGGCCGAGGTCGCTCGCCATTTCGTTGTTGATGCGTACCGCGATCGTCGGTGTCGCGCCCTTCTCGCTGCTCTCGAGATCGACGATGCCCGGCACTGCCGCGAGACGGCGCATGAGCTCCTGCGAGAGCTCCGTGAGCTTCGCGTTGTCGGGACCGAGGACGGAGATGAACACCGGCTGCCATCCGATCTTTGCCGTCAATCCAGCCATGCGATTCACGCGCTCGCGGATCTCCTGCTCGATTTCCTTCTGCGGACGACGGCCGCTCTCGGCAATGTCGCTCAAACGCACGAGCAATTGCGCATAGTTGCGGCCTTCGTCGGTGCCGACGGTCGTGACGATCGTCTGCACACCGTCGACCTGATGCAGCATGTCCTCCACGTCGCGCACTTTCGCATCGGTGTACTCCAGACTCGACCCGATCGGCGTGTTGAGGCGCAGGAAGATCACGCCGTCGTCGCTCTGCGGAACGAACTCGACGCCGATCTTGGGCACGAGCAGGAAGCTGCCGAAGAACGAGCCTGCGGCGATCAACAGCAGCAACGAACGCGGGCTCAAGCTCGCCCAGCGCGGCAGCTGCGCCTCCCGATCCGCTGCCTTGTGCCGCGCGAGATGCGCAAGCCCCGGGATCCCGTAGCGGCGACCGCTCAAAGCCCAGCGCAGCAGACGATCGTACAGTCGATGTGCCGCCTCGATACCCGCTTCGACCCGCTCCATGAGACGGCCGAGCCACGGCATGCGACGAAAGCGTCCTTCCTTCGGATCGGGCCAAACCGAGGACAGCATCGGATCGAGCGTGAAGCTCACGAACAGCGACACGGCGACGGCGACGGCGACGGTGATGCCGAACTGCAGAAAGAATCGACCGATGGCGCCGCTCATGAATGCGACGGGTACGAACACCGCGAGGATCGCGAAGGTCGTCGCCATCACGGCAAGGCCGATTTCCTCAGTGCCTTCGAGCGCCGCCGTGCGATGGTCCTTGCCCATGCTCGCGTGACGGACGATGTTCTCGCGCACGACGATCGCATCGTCGATCAGCAGGCCGATGCACAGCGACAGCGCCATCAGCGTCATGAAGTTGAGCGTAAAGCCGAAGAAGTGCAGCGCGATGAAGGTCGCGATGACGGAAATCGGCAGCGTGAGCGCGGTAATGACGGTCGAGCGCCACGAATGCAGGAACAGGAAGACGATCAGCACCGTGAGTGCGGCGCCTTCCATGATCGTGCTCTTGACGCGGTCGAGCGAAGCCTCGATCCACTCCGAGTTCGACCACACGGTTGCAATCTGCACGTCCTCGGGCAGCCGCTCTCTGAGCTCCTTGACGGCTTCTTCGATCGCTTTGCCCGTCTCGACGACGTTCGCCTGCTGCATGCGATAGACATACACCGAGACGGATGGCCGCCCGTCGGTGCGCGCGATCGAAGTCTCTTCGGCCTCGCCGTCGACGATGTCGGCGACTTGATGAAGATACACAGGCGCGCCGCCTTGATTCGCGACGATAATCCGCTCGAAGCCGCGCGGATCTTTGATCTTGCCTTCGACGCGCACGAGCCGATCGCTTGCGCCGTGCGTAATGATGCCCGCCGGCAAATCCTGGTTTGCAGCTTGAATGGCGGCGATCACCTGATCGACGCCGACGCGATAACCCTGCATCGCATCGGGACGCAGGAAGATCTGTATCTGCCGCTCGACCGAGCCGCCGGTCCAGATATGCCCAACGCCATGGGCATTCTCCAGTCGCTTGACGATCTGCTGGTCGACGAGCGTCGAGACCTCGCGCAGGCTGCGAGTATTGGAATAGACGGTGAGGTTGACGACAGGCTGCTGACTGCCGTCGGTGCTCGCACGCGTGATCTGCGGATCGCGGACTTCGCGCGGCATCCACGGTTTGACTTGCGCGACCTTGTCGCGCACCTCCTGCGTCGCCGTCGCGATATCGACGTCGAGCTCGAATTGAACTTGGATGTTCGCGGAACCTTCGCGTGCGGTCGCGAAGATGTCCTTCACGCCGTCGACCGAGTTGATGACGTTCTCGATCGGCTTGATGACGTCGCTTTCGATCGCTTCCGGCGAGGCACCCGGGTACGGCACATAGATGTAGACCTCGGGCGCGTTGACCTCCGGCATCTGCTCGACCGGCAGCAGGCGATACGAGAACAACCCTAGCACGACCAACGCGAACATGACCATGCTCGCGAAGACCGGTTGATTGATGCTGGTGCGGGTGATCCACATATCTCGTGGGCTCGGGGCTTGGGGCTCGGGGCGTGGGCCAGAAAAAAAGAACCAGGTGCCGAAGGTTGCCTAGTGTCGTGATGCTCTAACCAGCGTCTCTACTGGCGTCAGCCGTCGGTGCGCGATGCTTCGACAGTTGCGCGGGCAGGCTTGATATCCGTGCCGATCACTTTCGCGGCGGCACCGGGCTTGCGATCGCCGATATCGGCAACGATGACATGCTCGCCGCCAACGAGCCCGCTGCGGATCTCGGCGTAGCCTTCGCTCTCCACCTGCGTGCCGATCGTCACGGCCTTGCGGGCGATCTTGCCGTCTTCCAATGTATACACATAGGGCGCGCTCGCCTCGTAGCGCAACGCGCGCTGCGGCACCGCAAGCACGGGCTCCGACGAGGAGAGCTGGAGGGTGCCTTGAGCGAACATGCCGCCCTTCAACGCTTGATCTTCATTCGGCACGGCGATGTAGACGTTGATCGCGCGCGAGCCTTCTTCGGTCACGGGGCTGATGCGTTGCACCTTGCCCTCGAAGACGCGATCGCTGAAGCCGCCGAACTTGAAGCGCGCGATCTGACCGACCTCGACAGACGGGATTTCCACTGCGGGCACGGCCGCACTCAGCAACATCTGACGCAGATCGACGAGGGTTACGATCGCCGAATCGGGCGAGACCTTCTCGCCGGGCTCCACCAAGCGGCGCGCGATCGTGCCATCGAACGGCGCGCGCACAGTCGCATCTTCCAGATTGATCTTCGCAAGCCGCGCTTGGGCCTCGGCAAGCTTCAAATTGGCCACGCTGCCGGCGTATGCCGATTCGGTGGCCTCATACGTGTTCTGGGATATGAAGCGCTCTTCGAGAAGTCGGCGGTTCTTGTCTCGATTCAAAGTGGCGAGCTCGAGATCGGCGCGCGCCTTTTCGACCGCCGCGAGCTCTCGTTCGTACTGCGCCAGCAAGTTGCGCGTATCGATGCGAGCGATGATGTCGCCTGCAGCCACCTGCTGACCTTCGCGCACGGTCACGGCTTCGACTTCACCGCTGACTTTCGCCTTGACGGTCGCTTGCACGATCGGCGCGATCGAGCCCGAGAGCGGAATGCGGCGCGTCAATACGCGAGGTTCGGCGACGGCGACGTCGATCGACGCGAGCTCGAGCGGGGGCTGCGGCGCGTCCGCTGCCTGCTCGGCCGCGGATCCCGCCGGCTCGCGCATGAATGCCCAGACGACGCCTGCCGCAACGAGCGCGACCAACGCGAGGAGGGCCGGCTTGAGCTTGCTGCCGGGACGCGCCGGGCTCCCTTTCGGATAGATACCGCCATGAACGTCGTCCGGCAGCCGATTCGGGAACGTGGCAATGCGACCGGTAGCCGAGTCGCCATCGGGACTGCGCTCGTCCTGCGCACCGGTGTCCGTACCGGCTTCCGAATGTGGGGTTTCCATGATCGCTTGCTGCCTTGCCTGAGTACTCACAACGGCTCCATCGTGCTCTCGCCCGTAAGCGTAGCACTGGCTAGATCGGAGATCGAAGAACGCGGTTCACGGCCCGACACCGGCTAACGGCGGCGACCCGCTTTGCGTTTGGACACCACGGCGCTGAAAAAGGTTACGGGCTCTCGCGAAATATTACGTCACACGCCCCCGGGCGCGCAGTGGGATATTCCATGAATGCCCAGTTTCGCCCCTGTTGGAAGGTCATCGGACTGCTATGCAGATCGCGGTTGACGGTTGACGGCTCAGAGGGTCGACGGCTCTGCCCCTTTGCCAATGTGTCCAGGCATCGGACCCAAAGTGCCCGCCCCGTCAGAGCGGACACTTGGGACACTTGTAGGAGCATACGGGCCTAGAATCGATCGACAGGCTGGTCCAGAGGGCCTTTCTGGCCGTCAACGGTCAGCCTCGAGAAGTGTAACTTTCGGGTCCGCGCTGGTGTTTGCACCTTAAACGATCGTAAGCCAG
>JAAYXG010000732.1 GCA_012516015.1 Lysobacteraceae bacterium
AGGCGCAACGAACGAGTCGATTTCGCACGCCGGAGGCGCTCGAGAGCGGACGTGAAAGCATCGACTCGGATGCCGAGCCGATTCATGCCGGTATCGACCTTCAGCCACACGTCATGTCGCGTCGCGGCGCCTTCGAGCAAGGCGATTTGCTCGAGCGAATGTACGACGATCTCGAGATCGTGGTGAGCGGCTTGCTCGAGCTCCTTTGCAGTCAGGACACCTTCGAGCAGCACGATGCGCTGACGCACGGATGCCGCACGCAGCGCGAGCGCTTCGCCTAGACGAGCGACTCCGAACCCATCCGCATCCGCCAGCGTCTTCGCCGTCTGCACGATGCCGTGCCCATACGCGTCCGCCTTGACGACAGCCAATACGCGGGAGCGCGGCGCGAGACGACGAACCACGCCCAGGTTGTGGCGAAGCGCCGCGTCGTCGATCGTCGCGACCGGAAGGCTCACTCGTAAGAACCGTCGCCGTACGCCATCTCGGGCGTGTAGTTCTCGAACTTCGTGTACTTGCCGAGGAACGTGAGCTGCACTTCCCCGACGGGGCCGTTGCGCTGCTTCGTAATGATGATGTCGGCAATGCCCTTGCGCGGCGTGTTCTGATCGTACACTTCCTCGCGATAGATCATCATGATGACGTCGGCATCCTGCTCGATCGCGCCCGACTCACGCAAATCGGACATCACAGGCTTCTTGTCGGTGCGCTGCTCGACGCTGCGGTTCAGCTGGGAGAGCGCGATGACGGGCAGCGACAGCTCCTTCGCGAGCGCCTTCAGCGAACGAGAGATCTCCGAGATCTCCGTCGCTCGATTCTCCTTCGTTCCCGCGACTTGCATGAGCTGCAGATAGTCGAGCACGATCAGATCGAGTCCATGCTCGCGCTTCAAGCGCCGTGCGCGAGCCCGTACCTCGGTAGGGGTCAACGCGGGGGTGTCGTCGATGTAGATGCTCGACGACTTCATCATGCTGATCGCCGTATTGATGCGCGACCAATCCTCGTCCCCCAATTGTCCCGTGCGCAACTTGCTCTGATCGACCATCCCGAGCGAGGACACCATGCGAAACGCGAGCTGCTCGCGCGACATTTCCATGCTGAAGACGCCGACCTTCGCCTGCTTCGGCCCGAAGGCCGCGTTCTCGGCGATATTGAGACAGAACGTCGTCTTGCCCATCGAGGGCCGTCCGGCGACGATGATGAGATCGCCCTTCTGCAGCCCCGCCGTCATTTCATCGAGCTTCTTGAATCCCGTGCTGACGCCGGTCAGCGCACCGGGGTTCTGCGCCAGCATGTCGATGTGGTCGATGACGCGGCCGACCTCTTCTCTGAGCGCAACGAATCCCGATCCCGTCTTGTTGCGGCTCTCGGCGATCTCGAAGACGCGCCGTTCCGCCTCATCGAGGATCTCGCCCGCGTCCCTGCCGGCAGGTTCGTAGGCGCTCGCAGCGATTTCGCCGCCGACCTGGATCAGCCGCCGCAGCGTCGAGCGCTCGCGCACGGCATCGGCGTACGCACGGATATTCGCTGCGCTCGGCGTATCGCGCACGAGCCCGGCAAGATAGACGAGCCCACCGGTCTGATCTGCGACGCCCTTGCGTTCGAGACGCTCGAAAAGCGTCACCGCATCGAAGGGTTCACCGCGACCGGCCAGCTCCGCGATGGCTTCGAAGAGAAGCTGGTGGTCGCGGCGGTAGAAATCTTCGGCGACCAGACGATCCGCGATCGCATCCCACGTGCGATTGTCGAGCATCAAGCCGCCGAGCACCGCCTGCTCCGCTTCGACGGAGTGCGGCGGCACTCTGATGTCATCGATGATGGCTTTGTCGCGAGCTCGTCGCGAGCTCACGATCGAAACCTTTGCTTCGGTTTCAGCCATATCGGTGCGCGATGGTCCGGAAGGTTACTCTTCCGGAACGATGACGACGGGCAGCTCGACGGTCACGTCGGTGTGAAGGTGCAAGTGCACGACGTGGTCACCCGCTTGGCGGATCGGACCGTGCGGTAGCCGCACTTCGGAACGCTCGATCTCGTGGCCGGCCTTGTTGAGTGCCTCGGTGATGTCGGTCGTACCGATTGAGCCGAAGAGCTTGCCCTCGCCGCCCGCCTTCGCGCTCAGGGTCAGCTTGACGCCTTCCAGCTTCGCCGCGCGCGCTTGCGCGTTGTTCAATTCTTGTTGCGCGGCCTTCTCGAGCTCGGCTCGACGCGCTTCGAACTTCGCAATGTTCTCGGGGGTCGCAACCGTCGCCTTGCCTTGGGGCAGCAAGTAGTTGCGCCCGTAGCCGGACTTCACTTTCACGCGATCGCCGATGTTGCCGAGGTTCGCGACCTTCTGTAGCAGAATCAATTCCATAACGCACCTTTCAACTGTCAAACGAAAACATGATCCGGCTGCACCGCGACCCGCCGCCGATGAGTGTACTCATTGCGTGGCGGCCGGGTACAGCACCCACAAAGTTCGAAACGTTCACGCGCTTTGAGGATTGGGCTTACGCCAATTGTCGATGAACCCCCAGACCGCGAGCGCGCAGATCGTGATGACGGAATTGGACAGCGGCACGACCAATAGCACGTAGATCGCCGCAAGCCACCCTCGATTCAGCTTTCCTCTCGCTTTGCTCCGATGCGCGGCCGCAAGCCCCTGAAACACGAGCGCGGGCAGCCCCACCCAAGCGAGCGAGGCGAGCAAGGTCGAGTTGTTCCAGAGGAGCAACGCGAACACGATCGTGAACGAGGTTCCGAGCACGACGCCAAGCCGCAACCGGCGGTATTCGCGTCCGAATGCGCCGGGCGCGCTGAGAAGCGACTGCCACCAGCGTCCCAGAAACAACGCCCCGAGCACGACCGCTAGCGACAATGCGGCCAAAACGCCCCACATCGTCCGGGCAGACATCTGCACGATCGCGCCGCGCTCGCTTTCGGGATACAGCCCTGTATCGGCTGTCGCTTCGATCGCCTCCTGAACGAGCGGCAACCAGAAACTCCCCGGGTCGTCGAGCACGGCGTGAACGGTCAGCACGATCGCTGCGGCAGCCAGCACGGCGATCTGCACGCACAAGTTCATCGACCCGGTACGCTTCAGTAACGCCGCGAGTGCGACGGAGCCGAAAAACAGCCCAAACAGAAACCCCAGCAGGACGACACCGAGAACCCAGGCGCTCGGATTGAGATCGGCGACGACGACGAACGTTGCCGCCGCTACACCCGTCACCGCAATCGCGATCCCGGACTCCAACCCGAATTGCAGCAACACCAGTACGGCAATCGCACAGGCGAAGATGACGAACGGAAACGGGAACCATGCAGACAACGCGCCGGCAGAAGCGCTCGCGAATGCGGCGCGCCAGGGTCGCGCGGTCAGCCATGCGGCGAGTGCACGGTGCATTGTCATACCCGCGTCGTCGCTCGCGACGCGAGCCTCGTCGCGCTAGTGCTGGTCGGTGTACGGCAGCAGCGCGAGATAACGGGCGCGCTTCACCGCAACGGCCAGCTGGCGCTGATAGTGCGACTTCGTGCCCGTGATCCGGCTCGGGACGATCTTGCCGGTCTCGGTGATGTAGCTTTTCAGGATGCCGAGATCCTTATAGTCGATCTGCTCGATGCCTTCGGCGGTGAAACGGCAGAACTTACGGCGGCGAAAAAAACGGGCCATGGAACGGTCCTCGAGTGAACGGAAGGTTAGGCGGACTCGCGAACGTCGTCATCGCCGTCGTCGGCGAAACGCTCGTCGCGCGCATCGTCATCACCGGACTTCGCCATCGGCGAGGGCTCGGTGACGGCCTTGTCCATCTTGATGACGAGATGGCGCAGCACTGCATCGCTGAATCGGAATGCGCCAGTGAGCTCGGCGAGCGTCTTGCTATCGCATTCGATGTTCATGAGGATGTAGTGCGCCTTGTGGACCTTCGCGATCGGATACGCGAGCTGGCGCCGGCCCCAATCTTCAAGACGATGAACGACACCGTCACCGGCTGCGATCATCGTCTTATAGCGTTCCAGCATCGCCGGAACCTGTTCACTCTGGTCGGGATGGACCAGAAATACGATCTCGTAATGGCGCATTTGCTGCCTCCTTATGGAGATGCCTCCCGGGCCGAGAAACCGCGGTGAAGCAAGGAGTTATGGTGTCCTCCGCTGCGACGGAGTCGAAGCGGGCCGCGAATGGTAGCAAACGGAAGGGGATAGCGGATAGGGGGCAGGGGGTAGTCAGAGCGCGCTCGCGCCTCTTTCTCTGACTACCCCCTATCCCCTATCCCCTACCCCCTACTTAGCCCCC
>JAAYXG010000733.1 GCA_012516015.1 Lysobacteraceae bacterium
ATCGTTCGCTTGTCCGGCAAGGACGCTTTCGGCCGCGACGCCGAGCTCGCGGTCGTGCAGGTGCCACGCTCTCTGCCGCGAATCATCAAGCTGCCGCAATCGCCGGACGCACCGGGCACGACGTATTTCGTGTTCCTGTCGGCGGTGATTTCCGCCTTCGTCGCGCAACTCTTCAGCGGGATGAGCGTCGAGGGCGCATGGCAATTTCGTGTCACGCGAAACAGCGATCTGTTCGTCGATGACGAAGAAGTCGACAACTTGCTGCGCGCGATCGAAGGCGAGCTCGCCGAGCGGCGCTATGGCGCGGCCGTCCGACTCGAAACCTCGCTCGATTGCCCCGGCGACATCTCGAGCTTCCTACTCAAGCACTTCGCGCTCGAGCACGACGATTTGTATCAAGTGAACGGACCGGTGAATCTGAATCGGCTTACCGCGATCTACGATCTCGTCGATCGGCCCGAGCTGAAGTTCCCGCCCTTCGCGCCGAGCGTGCCGAAACGGCTCGCCGCGCGAGAGGACATGTTCGCAGCGCTGCGCGAGGGCGACCTGCTCCTGCACCATCCGTTCGAATCGTTCGCGCCGGTGATCGATTTTCTGAGGCAAGCGGCGCTCGATCCGCAGGTCCTCGCCATCAAGCAGACGCTCTATCGTACGGGGCCTCAATCGCCGATCGTGGATGCGCTCGTCGATGCCGCACGCGCCGGCAAGGAAGTCACCGTCGTAATCGAGCTGATGGCGCGCTTCGACGAGGCGGCGAACATCCAGCTTGCGACGCGTCTGCAAGAGGCCGGCGCACACGTCATGTACGGCGTCGTCGGCTACAAGACGCACGCGAAGCTCTTGATGGTCGTGCGCCGCGAGAACGGGAAGCTGCGACGCTATTGCCATCTCGGTACGGGCAACTACCACCCGAACACGGCCCGCCTCTACACGGATTACGGGCTATTCACGTGCGACGAAGCGATCGGCGAGGACTTGCACGAATTGTTCTTGCAGCTCACGAGCCCGACGCGAGTCGCGTCGCTGCAGAAGGTGCTGCAGTCGCCGTTCACGCTGCACGATTCGCTACTCGAGAAAACGAAGCGAGAAGCGGCTCATGCGCGGGCAGGCAAGCCTGCTCGGATCATCGCCAAGATGAACGCGCTCATCGAGCCGCAGATCATCCAAGCGCTGTATCAAGCGTCGATGGCCGGCGTGAAAGTCGACCTCATCGTGCGTGGGATCTGCGCTTTGCGCCCCGGTGTCCGCGGCATCTCCGACAACATTCGCGTGCGCTCGATCGTCGGGCGTTTCTTGGAGCACTCCAGGGTCTACTACTTCCACAACGACGGGCAGCCCGACCTCTATTGCGCGAGCGCCGACTGGATGGAACGCAACTTCTTCCGCCGCATCGAAGTGTGCTTCCCGGTGGAGGACAAGGGTCATCGAGAACGCATACTCCAGGATCTCGAAATCTACCTCGCCGATAACGTGCAGGCTTGGGAGCTACAGGCGGACGGCACGTACACGCGCCTCAGCCCGGGAGATGGCCCCGCGCTCAATGCTCAACAGACGCTCTTGGAGCGTTACGCTGAATTGGCTTCGGCGTGAGCCGCTATGCGACTTTCAGCCTGAATCCGACGGATTTCAGGTAATCGATTTCGTGCTCCAGATCGGCCGCGGTCAGCGGATGATCGTCGAGCCAGCCTTTCGGAAACCCGAGCTCTAACGTGCGCCCTTTGGCTCGCAGATCGATCTCTGGCAGCGCAATGGGACTACGGCCTCTGTGCAATAGCACCGCCAACCTGAGCAGCACGATGAGGTATTCGGCCTTGGTGTGCCAAGGCTGATTCAGGTCTTCCAGCGCGTCCGCGTGGATCTTGCGACGATGTGCGCCGACGATGCATGCAAGGATGCGCTGTTCTTCTTGCGCGAATCCCGGCATGTCGGCGTGCTCGATCAGATAAGCGCCGTGCTTGTGATAATGCGAATGCGACACATCGAGCCCGATTTCGTGCAGCCGCGCCGCCCAGGCAAGCACGACCTCGGCAAAGGGATCCTGCAGATCCCATGGCTCCGCTGCGCGACGAAGAAATTCGAGTGCCGTCGCTTCCACGCGCTCGGCTTGTGCGAGATCGACGTGATAGCGCGCCTGCATCGCGCGCACGCTGCGCACGCGTGCATCTTCGTCGGTGAGACGACCGACCATGTCGTACAGCAATCCTTCCCGCAACGCGCCGTCCGCGACGCGCATCTTCTCGATCCCGAGTACGGCGAAAACCTCGGCCAGGATGGCCAGCCCGCCGAAAAAGACCGGAGCGCGCTCGGCGCTCAAGCCGTCGAGCTTGAGTCGGCTCAAATGACCCGCTCGCAGCACATCTTCGATGAGCGCTTCGAGCGCGTCCGGCGTGATCGTGCCGTCGTGATTGCCGTTGCCTCGCTTGCGCAGGATCTCTCCCACGGCGCGAATCGTGCCCGAGGAACCGGCCGCGCTCGCCCACCCGAGCGACTTGAACGCGACTTCCACGGGTCGAAGCTCCAAGCGCGCCGCGAGTCGCGCGCGTTTCATGCGCCTCTCCGTGACGGCTCCATCGTTGAAAAAGGCACTGCTCATGCCGACGCAGCCCATGTAAAGGCTCTCCAGCTTCTTCGTTTGCAGGCCTTCTCCCACGATGAGCTCGGTACTGCCGCCCCCGATGTCCACGACGAGGCGGCGGCCGGCCTCGCTGGGCGTCGTGTGGGCGACGCCGAGGTAGACGAGCCGCGCCTCTTCGATACCGGAGATGATGTCGATCGGATGCCCGAGCGCGACGCGCGCGCGATCGAGAAAAGCACCCTTGCGGCGCGCGCGCCGCAGCGTGTTCGTACCGACGGCGCGAACGCTCGCCGCCTTCATATCCGCAAGCCGCTGACCGAATCGCTCGAGGCATTCGATTGCTCGCTCTACCGCGGCGCGCTCCAGGCGACCTTGCTCATCGAGTCCGGCAGCCAGGCGGACCATTTCTCGCAAGCGATCGACGATGACGAGTTGCCCGTGCGAATACCGGGCAACGACCATGTGAAAGCTATTGGAGCCGAGATCGACGGCGGCGATGACCTCGGGAATCGGAGAACGCGCCATGGATGTGACGGGTCATGCGTGACGGGCAAGAAGCGATAGCCTACCCGTCACCCGACACTCGTCACGCGGAGAAAGAAGAGCCGCAGCCGCAGGTCGTGGAGGCGTTCGGGTTACGGATGACGAATTGAGCACCCTCCATATCCTCTCGATAGTCGATCTCCGCACCCGCGAGGTACTGGATGCTCATGGGATCGACGAGCAGCGTCACCCCGTGGTTTTCGACTTGCGTATCGCCCTCTTCGACGTTCTCGTCGAAAGTAAATCCATATTGGAAGCCGGAGCACCCGCCTCCCTGCACGAACACGCGCAG
>JAAYXG010000734.1 GCA_012516015.1 Lysobacteraceae bacterium
CGAGCCCGAGACCGGCTTTGAAAAGCGGCGCTTCCGGGTCGATGTCCTCCGGCTGCACTCCTTCGAGATTCAGAGCGGTGACGATGAGTTCCGCGAGCTCATGCTCGCTGGCCGATTGCAAAGCTGCCATGAGAGTTAATCGATCTACTTTTTCGCATGAGAGCTGACCGTCGGCCCGTCGACGCCTGACGATCGGAAGCGCTTGCTTTCGACCGTCAACGGTCAACCGACAACCGTCAACCTGGCTTTTCGTGGGGCACCCAAGGCCAGAGTGAGATGGCCTATGACCCAACATGGCCGCGAAGTGTATCATCCGCGGCCAAACGAAACCCTGCACTCATTCCTCATTCGCAGTCGTGAACATCAGCAAAAAATCCCTACGAGGGGCCCCTGCGTGCACGCGACAGCAAGAAAGCGGGACGACCGGCCGCTGATGTTTAGCGAACCGCGCGAGCGCGACTTCGAGCCCGTGCCCCCTCGATCCCCTCGGGTCGAGTATCGCGACGGGCGGAACGCGCCCATTCCGGAGAACGCGCTCGCCGTCGTTCGCTTCAGCGATCCTGCGCATATCGAGGGGGGTGGTCCGCTCACGGTCGGTGTCGGCCTCACGGCGGCCGGCGAGCTCGCCGCCGATGCCATCTGGTGCGGCGCTGGGCCGGTGACGTCGGGTCGGCGCGAAAAGGTTCGCTTCGCCCATGACGCCGACTTCCTTTTCGGTGTGATCGAAGCGCGCGAGGCGGATTATCCCGACATTCGCGGCGCCACGACCGCGGTGTACGCGGCGATCGACGCGTTCCAACGCGGCTCCGCCTTTCCCTACCTGCTCAGGATGTGGAACTTCATCGATGCGGTGAACGAGGGCGCCGGCGACCTGGAACGCTACCGACAGTTTTGCATCGGCCGCGCCGAGGGCTTCGGCGAGTCTTTACGTGCCGGCTACCCGGCGGCGACGGCGATCGGTCGGCAGCAGCCGAACGGCCTCGTGCAAGTGTTCTGGGTCGCCGCGCGAACGCCCGGCACGCCGGTCGAGAATCCGCGGCAGGTCAGCGCCTACCGCTATCCGCGTACGCACGGCCCCGTCAGTCCCAGCTTCTCGCGCGCAACTGTGCTGGCGGACGGTACGCTCTTGATTTCCGGGACGGCAAGCATCGTCGGGCATGCCTCGCAGCACCCGAACGACTGGGTCGCTCAGCTCGCAGAAACGCTTCGCAATCTCGACTCGCTCATTGCACATGCGCGGCAGCATCGCAATGCGATCGTGACTGACGGGGAAATGCTGCTCACCGTCTACATTCGCGAGCGCAGCCAGGAAAATGCGATCGCGGAGCGGATTCGAACGGCATTCCCGAACGCACGCACGATCTTCGTCGCGGCGGACATCTGCCGGCGCGAGCTGTTGCTCGAAATCGAATGCGTCGTGCAGCCGGTGTCGCGTGCGGCGGATTAAGAAGCTCGGAGCACCACAAAGCGCGCAACGAACACGAAAAGGATCACGAGAGGGAGACGATCTCTAAGTCCCCTCTTGTGTTTTCTTGTCGCGTTCGTTTTCTCCTCCTTTTCAGTGCGAGCGTTTCAGTAGATCCGTCAACGCGCTCCGCGGCAGCTTGCCGAGCTCGTTGCGCGGTAGTGAATCCACGAGCACCAGCGGGCGCGGCACGAAGGCCGGATCGACGCTTACTGCGAGCGCCTCCAGGATCTCGCGGGCGGACAATGTCGGCGCCACGACGAGCGCAGCGACCCGTACGATGCTCTTCGCCTCGCGAGTTTCGGGTTGAAACACGACCGCATCTTGCACGCCATCGATCGCGAGCACGCGCTGCGTGAGGTCGCTCAACGAAGCGCGCTTCCCTGCGACTTCGATCATGTCCGAATGGCGGCCGCGAACGATGAACCGTTCGGATCCGTCGAGCTCGATCGCATCCTGAAGCACGACAGCCTCAGCGAACCAAGGCGCCTCAACGAGCGTCGTCTCCCCTTGCGGCGTGAGCGAAATACCCTCGTATGCGTGCCAAGCTTGCTCGAGCGCCGTGCGTCTCGTCGCGATCACGCACGTTTCGGTCGAACCGAACATTTCTAGCAGCGGCGCGCGCAGCCTCGTCTCGACCGCGCACGCAAGCGACTGACTCAAGGGCGCGGTCGCCGAGATGACGAGGGACGCAGCCGGAAACGGTTGCCCCGACTCGACGATCGCGCGCAGGTGAATCGGTGTGCTCACGAGCACACGAGGCGACGGCAACTCCTCGAGCGCAGCCGCGATGTCGGCCACAAACAGCGGGCGTCCCGAATGCACGGCCATGCCGCCGATGAGCGGCAGCAGCACGCTCAGCTCCGTTCCATACATGTGTTGCGGCGGCACGGTTGCAACGATCCATGCCGGATCCGCATCGGCAATCCGCAGGGCACGACGTGCCGCTGCCGCATTGCATGCATTCGTGCCGTGAACGGCGCGCCATCGTTTCGCATTGGCTTTCGGTTGGCCGGTGCTGCCGGAGGTGTAGCCGATCATGGCCGTGAAATCGCCCGACAGTGTGTGCTCGACCGCGCCGTCCTGCGCATCCCCGCGCAGGATGCTCTCGACGCGCGCGTCGTCCACTCGACAAGTCCCGGGGTTCGCTCGCTCGACTTCGCACACGACTTGTTCGACTCGCGAGGGGGGCAACAACGAGGTCCGCTTCGCGCTCAACGCGGCCGCATACGCAGCCAAGAAGTAGTAGCGGTCATCGCAGAGGTTGACGACGGATTCGCCGCGCGGCAAAGCGGCAGCAATCGCCGCCACGTCGCGCCTGAAATCGCCCAGCGACACGACACGTCCGTCGCGCCACGCGATCGGGCGCGAGCCGTCACCGATGAAGAGAGGCAACTGAGGCATGAACACAGGTTGACGGTTGGGGGTTGACAGTTGACGGCCAGAACGAAGAGACGGCACTAGTCGCAGCGGCGGCCGCAATAGAGAGGATCGCTATCGATGAGCTCATTATTCGCATCGTGCGCTTCCGATCTGGCCGTCAACTGCCAACTGTCAACCGTCAACCCTCCGTCAGCACAGCCCTCCGTTCACGGCAATGACCTGTCTCGTCACGTACGAGGCCGCGGGCGAGAGCAAAAAGGCGACGACGGCTGCGACTTCTTCGGGCGTACCCGCGCGCTGCGCCGGAATCGCTTTCAAAATGTCTTCGGTCGGCACGTGCTCGCCCACCATCTCCGTTTCGATCAGGCCGGGCGCGACGCAATTGACCGTGATCTGCCGGCTCGCGAGCTCGAGCGCAAGCGCCTTCGTCGCACCGATCACGCCCGCTTTTGCCGCGCTGTAGTTCACTTGGCCGCGATTGCCGATCAATCCGGACACGGACGCCAGCGTTACGATGCGACCCGGCGCGCGACGGCGCACCATCGGCATC
>JAAYXG010000735.1 GCA_012516015.1 Lysobacteraceae bacterium
GACCGTCGATCGACACTACTACAACGTAAGCCGGCAATGCCACCGGGAAATACTGGGCAATACCCTGAGTGACTCTACGGGATTCCATTAGCCCAACCGGCGCTAGAACGCTCCTCATGCAGCAAAGTCCCGCGCCAGTAGATAAAGTTCCGAGCTCCTTTGGCGGGATGCAGGAGGCTTTCGCACCTTAACCGTCCTGAAGCGCTGGCGCAGCTCGAGCAGGAACGGGTGGAAGCTCCGGCCCTGGAACACTTTGACCAGAAAATCGCCTCCCGGCGCGAGGTGCATTTTCGCGAAATCCAGAGCAAGTTCAACGAGATACATCGAACGGTCGTGGTCGACATCAGCAATGCCCGACATATTGGGAGCCATGTCAGACAGCACGAGGTGCACGCGGTCTCCACCTAGCGCCTGCTCGAGTTGCTCCAAAACGGCCTCGCTCGTGAAATCGCCCATGATGAATTCGACTCCCGCAATCTCGTCCATCGGCAGAATGTCGAGCGCGATGATGCGCCCCTTGCCGCGCAAGACCTGCGCTGCGAGCTGGCTCCAGCCGCCGGGCGCCGCCCCAAGATCGACGAGCGTCATTCCTGGGCGCAGAATTCGGTCGGTCCGCTGGATCTCTTGTAATTTGAACGCCGCCCGCGACCGGTAGCCTTCCTCCCGGGCACGCTTTACATAGACGTCGCGCTCGTGTTCCTTCAGCCAGCGGCGACTCGATTTGGTACGTTTAGCCATCCCGCGTTGTCTCGAGGCAGGCGACGCTCACCTTCCACCTCGCTCTCAGACACAATGCAACTTTCCGAAAAACAGAAGAAGTACCTGCGGCGGACTCGCTCACGGTCGCGATCCCGTCGTCATGATCGGCCAAACCGGCGCATCCGCCGCGATCACGAAGGAGCTGAACGGCGCGCTCCAGGCTCATGAGCTCGTCAAGGTCAAAGCCCGCGTCGGCGATCGAGACGAGCGCGACGGGCTTCTCGAACAGCTTGCCCGCGATACCGGCAGTGCCCTCGTACAGCGCATTGGCAATGTGGGCGTCTTCTATCGCGCGCGGAAGGACAAACCGCGGATCATTTTGCCCGATTGACCTTCCACACGATGACCAGCGTGCCGACGCATGCAGTCAAGAACAATAGACCGCCGATGCCATGCAGAATGGCGAATCGGCGCATCTCGTCAGCCATGCGCGCGTGCTGCATCAGGGGGCCCAACACGAGCTCGCTCACGACGGGCGCCGCGGCGCTGATGCCGATCAGAACGGCGAGTGAGCGGTGTGCCGCCCAGACCTGCGTGCGCGTCAGCACGAGCAGCACCGCGCCGATCGCCAACCCCGTCCACGCGGCCGTCGCGAAGAAGTGACCGACGATCTCCCCTGCCGCCTGCCGGCCGAGCAACGCAAACAGGCTCGGCGCGACGAAGCCGCAGATCGTCCAAAGCCCGCCGGCCCAGAGCGTCAACAGGATGTGAGCGAAGCGAGACATCAGGGAACGTGACGGGTAACGCGGCACAAAAGGCCGACGTGCTCATCTTGCTCGTCACGCGTCACACGTCACCGGTCACCTACTCGTATCTCACCGCGATGATTTCGTACGATCTCGTCCCGTTCGGCGCGACGACATCGACGACCTCGCCCTCCGACTTTCCGACCAGCGCGCGCGCGATCGGCGAGGACACCGAAATCAGCCCGATCTTGATGTCGGCTTCGGCATCTCCGACGATCTGATAGACGACCTTGTTGCCGTCGTCCTGGTCCTCGAGCTCGACGGTCGCTCCGAAGACGACTTTGCCGCCGGTCGACAAACGCGTGACGTCGATGATCTCAGAGTTGGACAGATGCGCTTCGATGTCCTTGATGCGCCCTTCGATGAAGCTCTGCTGCTCGCGCGCCGCGTGGTACTCCGCGTTCTCGCTCAAATCGCCGTGGCTGCGCGCTTCGGCGATCGCCTGAATCACGCGCGGACGCTCTTCGCTCTTCAGCCGCTTCAATTCGTTGCGCAGGCGCTCTGCGCCCTTCAGTGTCAGGGGAGCCCTCTTCATGATGCGATCTCTTGATGCAGATCCTGCAGACGATTGACGTCCACCTCGTTCATGTGAGTTATCGCCTCGCACGTGGCAAGGCCCGCTGCCATGGTCGTGTAGTACGTGACCTTCTTGTGCACGGCTTCGCGCCTGATCGATCGAGATTCGAAAATCGCTTGCTTGCCCTCGGTCGTGTTGACGATCAATGAGATCTCCCGGTTCTTGATCATGTCGACGATGTGCGGCCGGCCTTCGCGAACCTTGTTCACGGTACGGCACGCAATACCCGCGGCTTCCAGCGCCGCTGCCGTTCCGGAGGTCGCGACGATTTCGAAGCCTTGCGCCAGAAGGCGTCTCGCGAGCGTGACGGCGGACGGCTTGTCTCGGTCGCGCACGCTGAGCAGGCATACGCCGCGGCTCGGCAGCGTGACGCCCGAAGCAAGCTGCGCCTTCGCATACGCTTCACCGAACGATCGGCCCGTACCCATCACCTCGCCGGTCGATTTCATTTCCGGTCCTAGAATGGGGTCCGCCTCCGGGAATTTCGAGAACGGGAACACCGCTTCCTTGACGGCGAAGAACTTCGGCACGCGATCCTCCGTCAGCCCGAGGTCCTTGAGCTTTGCGCCCGCCATGATGCGGGCCGCCACCTTCGCGAGCGGCACGCCCGTCGCCTTCGATACGAAGGGCACGGTGCGAGAAGCTCGCGGATTGACCTCGAGAATGTAGACGATGCCGTTCTGAATCGCGAACTGGATATTCATCAAGCCGACGACCTTCAAGGCGCGCGCGAGCTTGCGTGTCTGCTCCTTGATATCCGCCTGCACTTCCGCGGAGAGGCTGTTCGGCGGCAGCGAACAGCCTGAATCGCCGGAGTGCACGCCGGCTTGTTCGATGTGCTCCATGATGCCGCCTATATAGACGTCCTCTCCGTCGCAAATGGCGTCGACATCGACCTCGATCGCGAGATCGAGAAAGCGGTCGAGCAGTACGGGACTGTCGTTTGAAACCTTCACGGCATCCGTCATGTACGCACGCAGGTCATCCTCGGTAAAGACGACCTCCATCGCGCGCCCGCCCAATACGTACGATGGCCGCACGGCGAGCGGAAATCCGACCGTGCGCGCCATCGAGATCGCCTGCTCTTCGGTGCGTGCCGTGCAATTCGGCGGCTGCTTGAGCGACAACGCGTTGACGAGCTGCTGGAAGCGCTCGCGATCCTCGGCGATGTCGATCGAATCCGGCGTGGTCCCGATGATCGGCGCACCGGCGGCCTCGAGCGCACGGCACAGTTTGAGCGGCGTTTGCCCGCCGTACTGCACGATCACGCCCTCCGGCTTTTCCTTGTCGATGATCTCCAGCACATCCTCGAGCGTGAGCGGCTCGAAGTACAGGCGATCCGACGTATCGTAGTCGGTCGAGACCGTTTCCGGATTGCAATTCACCATGATCGTCTCGAAGCCCGCTTCGCGCAGCGCCAGCGCCGCATGCACGCAGCAGTAGTCGAACTCGATCCCTTGACCGATTCGATTGGGGCCGCCGCCGAGGATCATGATCTTCTTGCGGTCCGACGGGTTCGCTTCGCATTCCTCTTCATACGTGGAATACAAATACGCCGTGGAGGTCGCGAACTCGGCGGCACACGTATCGACGCGCTTGTACACGGGACGAATGCCCATCGTCGTACGCCGGCGACGTACGCTCGCCTCGTCTATGCCGAGCAAGGTCGCGAGGCGACGATCGGAGAATCCTTTGCGCTTCAGCGCGCGCATTCGATCGCGATCGAAGCCCGACAAGCCGTCCGCCTGCAGCTTCTGCTCCTCGAGCACGAGATCCTGAATCTGGACGAGGAACCACGGGTCGATGCGGCAAAGCGAATACACCTCATCGAACGACAGGCCGGCGCGGAATGCATCGGCCACATAGCGGATGCGGTTCGGCCCGGGCATGCGCAACTCTTCTCTCAAGAGCTGCTGCTCTTCGTCTGTCGGAGGCAAGTTGATGATCGGATCGAGCCCGTCGATGCCCGTCTCGAGACTGCGCAGCGCCTTTTGCAGCGACTCTTGGAAAGTGCGCCCCATCGCCATGACTTCGCCGACCGACTTCATCTGCGTCGTCAGACGATCGTCGGAGCCGGGAAACTTTTCGAACGTGAAGCGCGGCACCTTCGTCACGACATAGTCGATCGTCGGTTCGAACGATGCCGGCGTAGCGCCACCCGTGATGTCGTTCTTCAACTCATCGAGCGTGTAGCCGACCGCGAGCTTCGCCGCGATCTTCGCGATCGGAAAGCCGGTTGCCTTTGATGCCAATGCAGAGGAGCGCGAGACCCGCGGATTCATCTCGATGATGAGAAGCCGACCGTTCTCGGGGTTCAGCGCGAACTGCACGTTCGATCCGCCGCATTCGACCCCGATCTTCCGCAACACCGCGATCGAGGCATCGCGCAGCCGCTGATACTCCTTGTCCGTGAGCGTTTGCGCAGGCGCGACCGTGATCGAGTCGCCCGTGTGCACGCCCATCGGATCGAGATTCTCGATCGAGCAGATGATGATGCAATTGTCGTTGCGATCGCGCACGACCTCCATTTCGTACTCTTTCCAGCCGATCACCGATTCCTCGAGC
>JAAYXG010000736.1 GCA_012516015.1 Lysobacteraceae bacterium
AAGGGCTTCCGTGTTGGGAACGCGTCCCGTCGCGAACAGCACGCTGTCGCACTCGATCGTCTCGCTCCCTTGGAGATGGACCTGTAGCGTGCCGTCGGCCTGCCTCTCGATGAAATCGAGCGGTGCATTGAAAACGAACCGAATGCCCTTCGTCAGCGAGATCTGGAGCAGTCGGTCTCTGATCTGCTCGTCGTAGCCGCGTAACAACCGATCCGAACGATTGACGACGGTGACGGTACTGCCGAGCTCGCTGAAGATACCTGCGAACTCATTCGCGATGTACCCGCCTCCAGCGATGACGATGCGCGATGGCAAGTGCTCTAGATGGAAGGCGTCGTTCGAAGTGATGCCGTGCTCGCTACCGGGCCGATCGGGGATGTGCGGCCTCGCGCCCGTCGCGATCAGAACCTTGTCTGCGCGCAAAACGCGCTCGCCGACGGTGACTTCATGAGGACTCTTGAACGCCGCATGGCCTTCGAGGATCTCGACGTTGTGGTTCTGGAGCGTCTGCGTGTAGATCCCGCTCAAGCGTGTCACTTCAGCAAGCACGTTGTCGCGCAAGGTGGGCCAGTCGAACTCGGCATTCTCGATCCGCCAGCCGAACCGCTGTGCATCCTCCAGATCCTCGGCAAATTGAGCGCCGTAGACGAGCAGCTTCTTGGGGACGCAGCCCCGTATCACGCACGTGCCGCCAATGCGGTGCTCTTCGACGATGGCGACTTTCGCGCCGTGCCCCGCCGCGACGCGCGCCGCTCGCACGCCGCCGGAGCCAGCGCCGATGACGAGAAGATCGTACATATGAATGATGCGTGAGGTAAGAGAGAGCGCTAGCTATAGCATCCCACGCGCAAAAGGGGAACTCGCGGTTCAGCTCACCGTCGCGTCAGGTAACCGCGTTTTCGGCAATCCCGTTCCGAGAGAAGGAGAGGCCAGAACGAAACGCCGGCCTTCGTCAGCACAACTATACGGTCTTGGCGGCGCTTGCGATCTGCACAAGCGCATCAACGATCGGAGCCGTCTCGGTGGGCCGAACCAGGCGTGCGACCTCTTTGCCCGATTGGAGAAAGATCAACGTCGGCCAGAGCTTCACGCGATACGAGCGTCCGAGCGGACGTCCAGAACCGTCTTCGATCTTGATGTGCGGCACCGACGGGAAACGCTCGAAGGCAGCCGCGATGTGCGGCAACGCCCGTTGGCAATGACTGCACCAGGGAGCGCCGAACTCCAGCACGAGTGGGCCTCGTGTGGAGTCGATCTTTTCCCGAGCGGGCTCCGTTGCTGCAAAGGCTGAGCTGAATCCCATTGTTCCTCAGCGATGGGTGAATCGAGTGGCCCCAGCTTATCGAGCCGACCCGGAGACGGCTAGCTGAGGAAGGTGCTTGAATGATGAGAAAACAGTCAGGAGTCGCCGCGCGAGCGCCTTTTCTTCTCGGCGGTCTTGATGCGTTCTCGCGGAGAGCGCTGCGCCTCCGGAGGACTGGCGGTGGCCGCGGCGCGGCGCTTCTGCCTGCGCACGTTTTCGCGCAAGGCTTCGTTGATCGTGACGGGTCCGTCGGACCTGCGGTGAGGCATGATCTTCTCCCGGACAAAAGAGGCGTGGACAAAAGAGGCGTGCAGGGATGACCCTGGCACGCCTCGATACTCAACTTAACTTACTTGCGATCCCGCGACGGCTCGGATCGATCGATCACGATCTCGCTCGTCGCGCTATTCGCGTCGCTCTATTCCTGACCCGCCGGAGCGCTCCAGTCGCTTTCGCCCTGATCCTGATCGCTCCAGTCGCTCTCGCTCTGACCTTCGCTTTCGGCCAGGTGCGCGGTGAACTCGCTGCGCGACAACTCGCCGTCGCCATCGGCATCGATCGAAGCGAACGTCGCCGAAAGCGTTTCGTCGGCCGCCGCTTCCGACTTGCTGAGCGATCGATCCTGATTCTCGTCGAGCTGATCGAATTTCTGATCTGCGCTCGTCATCGAATGCTCTTTATCGCCGCCCGCAACGGCGCCTGTCGCGAGCATCACCGGCGAGCAGCACTAGATACTTGGACGCACTCATAAGTAAATCTCCTTCGGTGTCTAGTCATAGCGTCGCGGTTGCGTCGCTGTACCTTTCAACGCGACCTGACTCTGCGGGTTCCGGTCGGCACTGCCGTCGGCGAGCGACAGGGTGTCCGAGGATCCGCTAGGCAGCGTCGGCAAAAAAGGCGCGATCACTCGCCGGCGTCCCCGGTCGACTGGAGATAGTCGATGATTTGTTGCCGTTCTTCGGGATCGGGCAAGCCTGGGTACGGGCGCATGTTGTGACCCGAAACGACTGCATCCGGGTTTGCGATGAATGCATCGAGCGTCTTCTCGTCCCAGACGATCTCCGAGTTTTTCAGCGCTTGGGAGTACCCGGCATAGCCGGGCGATGAGCCGGCGCGACGTCCGACGATCGCGTGGAGCGAAGGACCCTGCCGATTGTCGCCTTCCTTGATCGAGTGACACGTACGGCAGCGATTGTTGAATGCGAGCTGTCCGGGCTCCGCGGCGAGCGTCCCGAGCGATGCGAACGACAGAGAGATCAAGCACACGAGCGTTCTCACGATCGACCTCGACGTTGAGCCTTCGGGTATTCAACGCCATCTCGTGCGGGCAGTTCCCATCCCGCTCGAGAAGCCGTGTGAACGAGCTCGTACGTGCGGCGCCGCGCTGTCTACACTTGCGCTGCCTGAATTGCAGCGCGTTCTTCGCACGTCGTGACCGCCCAGAGGCGCAGCAAGAA
>JAAYXG010000737.1 GCA_012516015.1 Lysobacteraceae bacterium
GAAAGGACGCCTGCACATCGTTGGCGCCGTCCTCGAGCCGATCCCGGTGCCGGTGTTTTCACTCATGATGGGGCAGAACAGCCTTTCGAGCTCGCCGAACGGAGCGCCCGTCACCTCGCAGCTCATGCTGGATTTCTGCGCCCGCCACGGCATCGCACCCGCTACCGAGCACTTCCCGCTCGCGAAGGTGAACGATGCCATTCAGCATTTGTTGGATGGCAAGGCGCGGTACCGCGTCGTACTCGACATCGCATAGACCGTACGGGCGGCGCAGGTGTAGCAGGTGTAACCGGCCCATCCCGCGGTGAGAGGATGGGCCGGAACCATTGCGGAACCCGCCGCATTCGATCTCCAGATGCTGGGTGTCAACCGGGCACAAGGGAGATGGTGGACGCAGTTGATTTTCCCGGTTTCTGACTGCGGCAGCAACGCATAGGTACGCGTTTCGCCTCACCCCTTCCCAGCATCGTTACCCACGCCTCGGGCCAAACGAAATGCGGAGCGGTCCTCGTGGACCGCTCCGCATGCAAGCGAGACGATTGCGGATCGCCGGGTTATCCGGCAGACCCATCCTGCAAAGCGGAACGCGCGTTGAGAGCAACGGCGACCATGTTTCGCAAAGCGGGTTCCACCTCCTCCCACCGGCGCGTCTTGAGCCCGCAATCCGGGTTGATCCAGATCTGATCGGGATCGAGACGCTCGCGCGCCTTTTCCAGCAGATGCGTCATGTCGTCCGTGCAGGGGCAGCGCGGCGAGTGAATGTCGTACACCCCAGGCCCGATCTCGTTCGGATAGCTGAAGTCCGAAAAGCTCTCCAGCAGCTCCATGTCAGAGCGCGAGGTCTCGATTGAGATCACGTCGGCATCGAGCGCGGCGATGGACGGCATGATGTCGTTGAACTCGCAGTAGCACATATGCGTGTGGATCTGCGTCTCGGGTCCGGCGCCGGCCGCTGCGAGCCGGAAGCAATCGACCGCCCACTTGAGATAGTCGTCCCATTCGGCGCGGCGCAAAGGCAGCCCTTCGCGCAACGCGGGTTCGTCGATCTGGATGACGGCGATGCCCGCCCCTTCCAGGTCCGCCACCTCGTCGCGGATCGCGAGCCCGATCTGCTTGCACGTCTCGGACCTCGGCTGGTCGTCGCGCACGAACGACCACTGAAGGATCGTGACGGGACCCGTCAACATGCCCTTCATCGGCCGCTTGGTCAGCGACTGGGCGTAGCGCGACCAGGCGACCGTCATGGGATGCGGACGCGAAACGTCACCGAAAATGACGGGCGGCTTGACGTAGCGCGAGCCGTAGGATTGCACCCAGCCATTCTGGGTAAAGGCAAAGCCGTCGAGTTGCTCGCCGAAGTATTCCACCATGTCGTTGCGCTCGAACTCGCCGTGGACGAGCACGTCGAGACCGAGCGCCTCCTGGCGGCGGATCGCGTCCGCCGTCGCATCCTTGAGCAAGGCGTCGTAGGACTGTGCATCCAGGTCGCCGCGCTTGAAGGCGGCGCGCGCCTTGCGAACGTCCTGCGTTTGCGGGAACGAGCCGATGGTCGTCGTGGGGAACGCCGGGAGCTTCAGCCGCTCGCGCTGGAGCTTGCGACGCTCCGCGAACGAGGCTCCCCGCGAGAGATCGTCGGCAGAGACGGCCTGCGCGCGTGATTTGACGGCCACGTTGTTGATGCGCGCGGACGTGGCGCGAGCGGCCGCGGCAGCCGCGCTCTCTGCGAAGGCATCCGTCGCCGCACTCTTGCCCTCTGTTGCACCCGTCTTGAGAGCCGCCACCTCGACAAGCTTCTGCTTCGCGTAGGCGAGCCACGACTTGATCTCGGCGTCGAGCTTCGTCTCAGACGCGAGATCCACGGGCGTGTGAATTAGCGAGCACGACGGTGCGATCTGAATCGCCTCTTTCCCGCGGGCTTTGATCGCCGCTTCGACCTGCTGCAGCGCGCGATCCAGATTGGCGCGCCAGATGTTGCGCCCGTCGATGACCCCGAGCGAAAGCACCCGATCCGCGGGCCAGCGCTGCAACACCAGATCGAGCTGATGAGGCGCGCGCACGAGATCGACGTGCAGGCCGTGCACCGCGAGGCTCGCCGCCACCCCGAGGTTATCCGCCAATCCGCCGAAGTACGTGGCGAGAAGGAGTTTCGGCCCCGCATTGGAAAGCGTGCCGTAAGCGAGCTTGAAGGCTGC
>JAAYXG010000738.1 GCA_012516015.1 Lysobacteraceae bacterium
GATTCCGCAGAGTGCAATGAGCTCATCGGTCAATTGTGCTGCGTACTCGGTCGTCATGCTGCGAATGGCGACGCCGCTCTGCAAAATCGCGCGATGGAACAAACCGCGTGCGCGTGGCATGCACATGAGGTGGGTCACTTTGCCCGCGCCGCCCGAGTTACCGAAGATCGTCACGTTGCCGGGGTCGCCGCCGAAAGCTGCGATGTTCTCGCGCACCCATTCCAATGCCCGGACGATATCCAAGCTGCCGAGATTGCCGGCGTCGCGATAGGCATCGCCCGCGATGTGCTGCAGATATAGAAAGCCGAGCGGTCCCAACCGATGGTTGAGGCTGACGACGATGACGTCGTGGTGGCGGGCGAGATTCGTGCCGTCAGATATCGAGCTCGAACCGGATCCGGAAGAGTAGCCTCCGCCATGTAGCCAGACCATCACCGGCCTACGGGCATTCGCATTCAGATCGGGCGTCCAAATGTTCAGAACCAGGCATTCCTCCGATTGCCTGGTCGCAGCACTGCGGCCGAGCGCTCCGGCCAGAGGCGAAGGCCGACCGCTCGAATGCTGAGGCGATGAGGGACCGTATTCGTGAGCGAGGCGGATACCCGGCCAGGGCGGTACCTCACCGGCGGGGCGGAATCGGCGCCCGGCAACCCTTCCGTAAGGAATCCCTTTGAAGCTGAGCACGCCGCGCTCGACGCGACCCTCAACCTTGCCCGTGGCTATGTCCACGACTGCCATCCGGGATGCCCATGATCGTCGCGTGGTCGCAAGACCACTGCCAGTGATCGCAGTCGCGACGCCGGCTCTTAGCAGCTGTCGACGATCGAGCATTCAATCCCCCCAAGCGCCCGTCTGTAGTCCGAAGTTCGTCCTGTACGTCGGTACGCAAGTAGACATGTATACATATATTCCGAGTAACAATCAATGACGTCACGCGTTACTTGGATTGCCGTACCGAGCAATGCTGGCGCTGTGTTGTGCAGTTCAAGCAGTCGCCGGATACCGTGCGTTGTAGCCGGCTCACGCGGCGTGGTCAGAGGATGGGTGCAAGTCGTCGACGCGATCGAATGCCGCCGGTGGAGCGATGAATCAGCGATCGTCGCTGGTCTTTGATAAAACTCGGCGCATGCGTGAGCCTTGTTCTCGGCCGACGAGGACAAGCAGCGATGAGAAGCTATGAGATGTCGCTTGAACTACGCTCGTGCAAGGAAAGACCGACGCGATGGTGCTAGCGTCTGCGTTCGTATTCTGGCGCGAGGCCGCGCATGATGTTCAGCAAGCGCTTGTAGCTTTCGTATCGTCGCGGCGCGAACGTGCCGTTCTCGACCGCGGCCGTGACGGCGCAGCCGGGCTCGCGCAGATGCAGACAATTGTGGAAGCGGCACGCGGGTGACAGCTTCGTGATCTCGGGCCATCCGAGCTGCACTCGCGCATCCTCCAGGAGCGGCGGGGCGTAATCGCGTACGCCCGGAGAATCGATGAGCTCGCCGCCGCTCGGGATGCGGAACAACGCCGTCGACACTGTCGTATGCCGTCCCTCGCGCGTTGCTCGGGACAACGAGCGCGTCGCGCGTCCTGCTTCCGGAACGAGCTGATTCGTCAGGCTCGTCTTGCCGACGCCGGATTGACCTACGAGCATCGCGACGTGATCGCGCAAACGTAGGCGTAACGGCTCGATGGTCGCGGGATTGTGAGCCGACACTTCCACGAGATCGTAGCCGGCGGCGCGAAACTCCTCGACAAGAGACACGAACTTCTCGTCGCGCGCGCTCGGCAGGTCGCACTTGTTGACGACGACGAGGCTTGCGATCTCCGCATATGCGGCCCCGGCCAGATAGCGATCGGCGATGTAGGGATCCGGCGGCGGTTCGGGCGCGAGAATGACCGCGAGCAACGAGAGATTGGCTGCAAGCGGCTCGGTTCGCCCGCGGCTATCCGTACGCGCGAACAGGGTGCGCCGAGGATTGACCGCGATGACGCGAGGGACGTCGCCCTCCTGAGGCGCCTCGCGAATTCGCACGAAGTCGCCGCACACGCAGCTCAAA
>JAAYXG010000739.1 GCA_012516015.1 Lysobacteraceae bacterium
CCGGCGACGGCGCGAACGAGCCCGAGGACGTGCCGTGTCCGAATATTTACGTGCCGCCGATCCTTGTCGCGGAGATGTTCGACGACGTCTTCGCGCCAATCGCAAGGGACGGCGCTTCGATCGTCGAGGTGCAGATTCGTCTGCATAAGGCGTTGCAGACGCTCGCGAAGATCGGCGACGAGGATTTCGCCGCGAACGCCGCGCGGCTCGCGAAGCGTGCGCTTGCGCGCTCCGAGAATGCGCTCGAACTCGACGAGGAACGAGACGCAGTGCGAAAGATAGCCGAGGAAACGTTCCGGCAGGCGGCGGCTCGCGCAAGCCGTGCAAGGTTTGGCGGCGCGGGAGCGGCCGAGTAGGTGCTGGTCCGGGCGCGGTCCGTAGGGCGCAACTGAGCGACGGTTCCGCAAGGAGCGCGAGCGCCGCGATGGTGCCCGCCTTGGTAGCGACGATGTCGCTGGTCATCATCGCGATCGCCACGGCCGGCCGTCAGGGTGCTACGGCGGTGCCCGCGGCGACCACGCGCTGATCGCGCTGGTCAGCAGGACCCAGCGCGGTCAGCGCGGCATGGCTCGATGCTAAACTCCGGAAGACGATCTCGACACTTCGGGGGACGCACAATGCGACGAGCCATCATTGCGGCTTGCCTTGTTCTGGCCGTCGGTACGGGTATGGCACACCACTCGCCGGCGAATTTCGATCTCGACGTGACGGACTTTGCGGTCACGGGCACGATAGCCAGCGTCAGCTTCCGCAATCCGCACTCGGTGATCGAGTTGCAGGTCGAGTCGCCGGATGGCGCGGCGACGCAGTGGTACGTCGAGTTCAGCAGTGTCAACTTGTTGCTGCGAAGGGGTTGGGACCTTGACCGTATCCAGGCGGGCGACACGGTAACCTGCGTCGGCAATGCCAGTAATAGCGGCGATCCCGAGATGTACATGTGGACGATCAGGCTCGAAGACGGCACGGAGTTCGGCCGATGAGCCCGATCAGGGTCGTCGCGAGCACGCTGAGTGCTTTCGCCGTCGCCGTTACCGTTAGCTTCGGGGCATTCGGCGCCGATAGCCGTTTGGCCGGCATTTGGCTGCCCGACGCGAGCCGCAGTCAACGCATGCCGGCCAACCCTCCCTACACGCCGGAAGGTCGACAGATCGTCGCCGACTGGCGCGCGAGCCACGACCCGATAGAAGATGACCCCGGCGCCTTCTGCCAGGCGCCCGGAATGCCTTCGCTGGCGCTCGGCGGCGCCGACTATCCCGTCGAGATCATCGTGACGCCCGCGCAAGTGACGCTGCTGATGGAATTGCATCAGCAGAATCGCCGCATCTACATGGATGTCGAGGAGCCTCCTGGGCGAATTTTCCCGCAGCGCAACGGCTATTCCACGGGACGCTGGGACGGTGACACGCTGGTCGTCGAAACCCGCGCGATCCGCGCCATCACCTTCGGGTCCGCGCCGCACAGCGACGGCGTGCAGGTTGTAGAGCGCTGGAATGTAGTCGATGCGGGCGACTCGCTCGTCAACGAGCTGACGATTACCGACCCCGTGATGTACGCCGAGCCGATCGTGCTCAGTCAGTACTACACGAGGGCACCGGCCGGTACTCGGATGCTCGAATACGAGTGCACCGAGGGCATGTGGCTCGAGCACGAGCGGGCCCGCGAACGAG
>JAAYXG010000740.1 GCA_012516015.1 Lysobacteraceae bacterium
CACCACGCCGATTACGTGGTCGATCCCAGGTTACGACCGTCGCCCGCGCGCAGCCGCAATATGTCCGGTCTCGAGCCCCATTCCGTTACGCGAGACTCGAGCGCCGTCGCGCCGCAGCAACGAGTCACCGGCCGCGCGAAAATGCGGCATCTGATTCATAACGGTGCAAATCGCGGTGCGATCCAGCAAACGCTTCACGCTATTCGGATCTGCGATTTCACAGATTCCGAAATGAGACACAGTCCGTGATTCAGAACACGCCAAGAATGCGGCTGTCGCGTGCATTCTTCGACCCTTACGGAACACACGGGCAGGACCCTGGCATGGCAGTCTCTCCTGAAACTCTGGCCCCCATCGATCGCACACAACCGCTCCCGATCGCAGCCGAGCCCGCGGCAGCGACGCCCCCTGCGCCAGCAACGGATTCGAGCGATGCCGACACCGAGAATCAGACGGTGTATGTCTCATTCGATGCCACCGGCGACGATCTGAGCGGCCTTCCGGCTGCGGCCCGGGCATTGATCGAGAACGAGGATCCCTCGACGGTGCAACGACCTGCACCTGCGGTCGACGCCGCCGCTCCGTCCGATCCCGCCGAGCTTGCACAAATACAAGCGCTCGAGATTGCCGCGCAACGTGCCGAGATCGCTCGCCAGGAGCGCGAGCTCGACGAAGTTCAGCGCGCGCTCGCCCTTCGCGAACGCTGGCTCGGCGACCTGCGCAAGGAGCTGAAGACGGCGCAAGACGAAAAGCGCGTGCTCGTCGCGCAACTCGCCGACACGAAGCGTCTGCTCGAGGACATGACGGCTCGCGTAGAAAAGCAAGCAGCTCAGATCGCCGCGCTGGAGGCGCAGATCGCCGAGCGGATGAGCCTGACGGCGTTCGCGCCCGACACGCCGCGCACGAGGCCGGCCGCTTCCTCCGAACGTCTCGATCTCGAGCATCCCGCCACGCTGATGCCGCTCGACGACAACAGCGCGCCGATCGTCCTCGACCGCAAAGTGATGACCGTGGGGCGTACCCGCGACAACGACATCTGCGTGCCTTCCGTGCTCGTCAGCCGAGATCACGCACGCATGCTCGTGAGCGAAGAGAGCATCGTGCTCTTCGACGTCGGCAGCATCAACGGCTCGTTCGTCAACGAGCAGCCCGTCAAGCGCCACACGCTGCGAGACGGAGATATCGTCAGGTTCGCGGATCGCCGCTACCGCTTCTGCGGTTGAGGCGCCTTGTAGGTCGGCCCGTGAGATGCTCCATGCAACACGGGCGTCCGTACATCCATGTAGGTCGGCCCGCGAGATGCTCCATGCAACACGGGCTTCCCTACATCCATGTAGGTCGGAATTTATTCCGACCATCGCAATGCGCGTCGGAATAAATTCCGACCTACAGGGGCCGTAGGAAGTGCTGGGCTAGTCGGGAACATTGCCCCAGCCGACCGACAGGGCGCTCGCGCGCCTCCACTTCCCCGCTGCCGCCCTTTCCCGTACCTTTTCGCGTTCCATTGACCGCGGAACCGTCGAATGTCTCTGGTTTTTCTATTCGCAATCATCGGTCTCATCATCGGCGGCGCGCGCGGCGTGTTGATCGGCGCCGTAATCGGCGTCGTGCTCTCGTACATGCAGCGCAGCGCGCTGACGAAACGGCTCACGACCGTGCAGCTCCAGTTCTTGGAATCCACGTTTGCGGTCATGGGTGCGCTTTGCAAAGCAGACGGCGTCGTCACGCGCGACGAGATCGCGACCGCGGAAGCGATGTTCACGCGGCTGCAGCTCTCGGACGAGCAGCGCGAGCGCGCGAAGGCCGCATTCAATCGCGGTAAGTCGCCGGAGTTCGATCTGGATACGGAGGTCCGCACGTTCGCGGCCGTGTGCCACGGGCAGCGCGTGCTCACGATCATGTTCCTGCAGATCCAGGTCTCCGCGATCGCAGGCGACGGCAACGTGCATCCCGCCGAGCATCAGATGCTCGTGCGCGTGGCGCGCTTGCTCGGCTTGAGCGAAGCGGACGTCGCACAATTGGAAGCGCTGCTGCGCGCGGGAGGGCGCGGTCCCGGGCCGGGACGTACGCCGCCGAAGTCGGCGCTCGATGATGCCTACGCAGCGCTAGGCATCACGCCGTCTGCCACTGTCGCACAGATCAAGCATGCCTATCGCCGGCTCATCAGTCAGAATCACCCCGACAAACTGGCCGGCAAGGGCCTGCCGGAAAGCATGCGTCAGATGGCCGAGGAACGAACGCGCGAGATC
>JAAYXG010000741.1 GCA_012516015.1 Lysobacteraceae bacterium
CGTCGCGCTTGTACCCGACCAGCTGGCGCGGTGCGTTGGCGGGATGAGTGAATGGGCGCCAGTTCCATTGCTTGGCGTTCGCTGCCGTCGGTAGGAACACATCGCTCAGCGTCACGAAGTTCCCCAAACCGTGATAGATCGGCTTGTTCTTGTAGAGCTCGATGCCGAACAGGGCATGGGAGTTCATGGCGACAATCATGTCCGCGCCCGCATCGATTGCCGCACGGCTGAGCACGATCTGGTACTCCTGCAGCGTCGGCCCTCCGTAGTAGCCCATGTGGAAACTGACGAGTACGAAATCGGCCTCGGCTCGCGCACTTGCCACATCCTCGCGGACCGTCTGCAAGCTCGATGCATCTACAATCGTGTACACGCGGTTCGGCGGTCCGCCCATGCGCGATTCCTCGGCGTGGTAAAGCGCTTTGACTCGCACGAAATTCGCGCCCGCCTTCAACGGCGAGGCCCAAGAAAGCTCGGGCCCTATCGCGTTGTAGTTGAGCACCGCGACCTTCACTCCTTTCGCCTCTATGAACGCCGGTCGACGCGCCTCGTCGATGTTCGCGCCGGCACCGACAGGTGCGATTCCGAGCTCCCGCAATTTCTCGATCGTGTCGATGACGCCGAAGTAGCCTTGATCGAACGTGTGATTGTGCGCCATCGTGGCAACGTTGAATCCGGCATCGCGCATGGGCGTGAGGTTCTCTGGATCCACGCCCGGCGCGGCAGCCGATTCTGGGTTGCTGTAGTGACCGCGGTTCGTATGAGGAAACTCGACGTTCCCGACGACGACGTCACCTTGTTTCAAGACGCGCTTCGAGGGCTCGAACCGAGTCGCGATGTCGGGTCGATCGAGGATCAGGTCGCCCACAGCGAGCACGGAGATTCGAGCGTCGCGCTCAGCAGCAAAGACCGTCGTGCACACACCGATCGCGACGACGGCCAACAACGTGCTCAGGCGTGCCGTTCGCCCGACGACCGAAGGATCACAGAAACGAGGAGGCTTCGTATTCGTCATCTATAACTCCGAACCGGATCAAGTCTTGATTGCACCGCTCAACACGCCACGCGTGAAGTAGCGTTGTAGAAACGGATAGGCCAAGAGAATGGGGATCATGGCGGTGACGACCACGGCCATCTGCACTGCGCGCGCCGGCGGCAGTACATCCCCGGCACCGGCACTTGCGAGCGGCGCGCCATTCACTACGTATTGGCGCACGATGAGCTGAAGAGGCCACTTGTCCGAATCGTTGATGTACAAGAGCGCGTTGAAGAACGCGTTCCAGTAGGCAACGCCATAGAACAGGGCGATGATCGCGATCGCCGCCTTCGAAAGGGGTAACACGATCGTCGTCAGGATTCGCAGGTCACCCGCGCCGTCGATGCGCGCAGCATCGATGATCTCGCCCGGGATGCCCATGAAGAACTGCCGTAGCACGACCAGGTTGAATGCGCTCACCATCACTGGCAGCACCAAGGAAGCATAGGAGTTGAGCAGCCCGAGCTCCTTTACGACCAGGAAGCTCGGAATGATTCCCGGCACGAACAAGAGCGTGAAGACAGCCATGAATAGGAGCGCGCGTCCGCCGACGATCGGCCGGCTCGTCGCATAGGCGAGACCGATCGTCGCGCCTACGCTGAGCAAGGTTCCAACGAGCGTGATGGCGATGCTCACGAGCATCGCGCGCGTAACGACACCGCCTTCGAACATCGAGCGATACGCCTCGAGCGTCGGCTGCCAGGGTACGAGCAAGAGCCCCCCGCGGGCCGAGATCTCCGCTTCGGTCGCGAGACTCGTACCGACTACCGCGAAGAACGGATAGAGCGCGAGCACCACGATGATCCCGATCGTGAGCGCCTTCAGCGCACGACCGGCGAGCGTCGGCTTCTCCATCCAGGGACTGCGCACGTGGGCGGTCATAAGGCGTACATTCCTCGCTGACCCATGGCCTTCGCCATTCGATTCGCGGCGACGACGATGAGCGTACCGACAAGTCCTTTGATGAGACCCGCCGCCGCACTCACCCCCCACTGCCCGCCGATCACGCCTTGGAAGTAAACATAGGTATCCAGCACCTCCGCCGCTTGGGCGCCGACCGCATCTCGTTGCAGCAGAATCTGCTCGAAGCCAACCGACAATGAAGTACCGAGACGCAGAATGAGCAGAACGACGATAACGGGCATGATTCCAGGCAAGGTGATATGCCAAAGTCGCTGCCAACGCCCGGCGCCGTCCATGGCCGCTGCCTCGTAGAGCGTGTCGTCGATCGAAAGCAACGCAGCGAGGAAAATGATTGCCGCCCAGCCCGCGTCCTTCCAGATCATCTGGATCGTGACGAGCCACTTGAAGAAGTCGGGATCCGACAGCGGCCGGAACTGCTCCTGGCCGATCGCCGCCAAGAACTGTCCGCCGGGTCCGGCTTCACCGAGCATTTGCTGGAAGAGCGCAACGATGATCACCCATGAGATGAAATGCGGGAGGTAGACGACGCTCTGTACGAAACGTCGCAGCTTCTCGCTCATGATGCTGTGGATGAGCAGCGCCAGCGCGATCGGCAGCGGGAAGAAGAACACGAGCTGCACCGCCGTGATGACGATCGTGTTCTTGACCGCATTCCAGAATGCCGGATCATTGCCGAGCTGCGCGAAATTCTCGAACCCGACGAACGGACTATCAGCGATTCCGATGAAGGGTAAGTAGTCCTGAAAGGCAATTA
>JAAYXG010000742.1 GCA_012516015.1 Lysobacteraceae bacterium
GCGTCGCTCATGCCCGAGGCCCGCAGCGTTGCGGGCGAGGCACGCAAGAGTGCCGTGACGGAAGAATGGTGTTGAAGGAGCGCTTGTAGCTGTGCGCCGTGAAGCCCGGGCGCGCGCGCCAAGACCAACCATGCGGAAAGCTCATCCATGAGGTCTATTCTCGCGTGTGAACGTGTCGACGTGTGGACGTAAAGGACGTCGCAACCTCTCTGACGTCTACACGCCTACACTTTACACGTTACACGGCGCGCCGCGCACGCAGCCCGCACTAAGGATTGCTGGCCAAATCCCCGTGCCGAATCTCGCGGCTCGTCTCCATGACGAGGCCGTAGCTCATACGGTCGAACGCCTTGAAGACCATGACGATGCCGATGCGTTCGTTCGGCAGCTGGACCTTCTTGCCGCGCCCGAGCGCGCCGGCGCCGAGGCCGCCTTTCGCATAGCGATCGCGCACGGCGGCGCCGCGTTGCGAAACGGCGAGGATGTGGCCCGGCTCGAGGCCGTGACGCGCGCCGCGATTGAGCGCGACGACTTGGTACTGTCCGGTCACCCTGTGGCTTTGGACGGCGATGATCGTCGCATCGATCGCCGCTTCCGGCGCATGCGGAACGAAATCCAGGTTCACGTCGACCGATTCGGGGAACAGCTTGTCGCCCTGCAGCGCCTCGCGAGCGCTCTCGGTGAGCGTCAGCTTCGCGGGATCGCCTTCGGTCACCACCGGGCCGGCGCCGACATAGATGCCGGTGTAGCCGAGCAAATCGTTGTTCTCGGGGTCGCGAATCGGCTCTTCGACGTGAATGATGCTGAAGCGCTCGTCCGCCGCGGCATCGCCGATGCCGCGCGCGTACACCTCATTGCCGGTGCCGCCGATGATGTGGCCGTCGCGCATCGCGACGATGTACGGCGCGCTGCGCACTTGGTCCTTGTCGAGCAGCGTCGGGCGGCCCATGAAACTCGCCACGATGTCGTACGGGATCGCGGTAATCGCTTGGCTGAGCGGCTCGCGGCGCACTTGCGGCGAGAGGCGCTTCGTTCCGCCCGATTCGCCGCGCTCGGCGATCGTGAGGCGCGGTTGCCCGTCGATGTAGACGAGCTTCAGCACGTCGCCGGGGTAGATCAAATGCGGGTTCTCGACTTGCGGATTGACGTACCAGATCTCGGGCCAGTACCAGGGATCGCGCAGGAAGAGCTTGGAAATGTCCCACAGCGTATCGCCGGGTTTCACGACGTATTCGTCGGGGGCGTCGGCGGTGAGGGGAATGTTGCTGCCGGTCGCGATCGTGCGCTCGCCTTCCTGTGCGGAGAGGCCCGAGGGTAGGAATCCCGCCGCGAAGGTCAGACCCGTGGCCAGGCTGAGCACGAGTGCCGACCGAATCGAAGAAGTCGCAGTCTTCATGCGCCGAACAAGCTCCATTCAGGACCCTGAGAACCCATGCCGAGCCTGCGCGCTTTGCTCGTATTACTCCGGCTCCCAAACCGGCAGGGTGGCGCAGGGATATCGGGGGCTTCCGTGAGGCGTCGTGAAACGCGTCGCAGGAGCACCGGGGGCCTATATTAAGTTCAACTCTGATCCAACTTTAGCAGCAGATTTCAAGCGATTGCACGAAAGGGCTTTCAGGCCGAGACGTGGTTCTCATTCCGCCTGTCATCGTGGTTGCGAGTATGGGATCCGTGGCCGCACGGGGACTGCGCAATGGAGCACAATTATGTTGTCCGCGGGCTTTCGGGGCACGCCAGCCGGGGTCTCTGGGGTAGGGTCCTGCAGCCAGCGGCCGGTTGAAACTATCGGTTCCGCCTCGAGACTATAGACACTATCGTCGTATCCGTCTTGAATTGCGCCATGGCTCTACTTCCTATTCTTGAATTTCCCGATCCCAGGCTGCGTACCCGCGCACAGCCGGTCGAGGCCGTCGATGCGAGCTTGCGTAAGCTGATCGACGACATGTTCGAAACCATGTACGCCGCGCCGGGTATCGGGCTCGCTGCAACGCAGGTGAACGTGCACAAGCGCGTCGTCGTCATCGACGTGAGCGAGACGCGCGACCAGCCGCTCGTGCTCATCAATCCCGAGATTCTCGAGCGTCGAGGCGTCGAGGAGAGCGAGGAAGGATGTCTGTCCGTCCCGGGCATCTACGACAAGGTCAGGCGTGCCGAGCACGTGCGGGTGCGCACGCTCGATCGCGAAGGCAAGTCGATCGAATTCGAGGCCGATGGGCTGCTCGCGGTGTGCATCCAGCATGAAATCGATCACCTCGACGGCAAGCTCTTCGTCGACTACCTGTCCGACCTCAAGCGGACGCGCATTCGCAAGAAGCTCGAGAAGGAGCGGAAAGGCCGCGCCGCGAGCTCGCAGATGAAGATCGGCACGCCCGCGATTTAAGCGCTCGTGCCTCGTTCCGGGGCAGCTGCGATTGACTCTGACCAGAGCCCAGAGCCCAGAGCAGAGTCGATAGCCCGCGTTCAGCCGCCGCGGGCTGCTACGATGCGTTCCCCGTCATCGTTCGCTCATCGCTGCAAGTGTCTTCGCCGTTCTCCATCGTCTTCGCCGGCACGCCGGAATTCTCGGTTCCTACGCTCAAAGCATTGCTTGATTCGAGACACCGCGTTGCGGCTGTCTATACGCAGCCGGATCGGCCAGCGGGCAGAGGCAGACAACTCACGGCGAGCCCGATAAAGCGGGTGGCGCTCGAGCACGGCATTCACGTCGAGCAACCGGCGACGCTGAAAGACGCTGCTGCGGTCGCGCGGCTCGCGTCCTTCTCCGCGGATCTCATGATCGTCGTGGCCTACGGACTCTTGCTGCCGCAGAGCGTTCTCGACACGCCGCGCCTTGGCTGCGTGAACGTCCACGCATCGTTGCTGCCGCGTTGGCGCGGAGCGGCGCCGATTCAGCGCGCGATTCTCGCGGGCGATCGCGAGACCGGCGTGACGATCATGCAGATGGATGCCGGTCTCGACACCGGCCCGATGTTGCTTCAGCGTTCGACTCCCATCGCCGAGCGCGAGACGTCGGCGACCTTGCACGACCGCTTGGCGGCGATCGGTGCGGAGGCCCTGCTCGACGCATTGGACTCGCTGCCGCAAATCGTGCCGCAGGCTCAGCCCGACGAAGGCGTGACGTATGCGGCCAAGATTCGGAAAGAGGAAGCTCGCATCGACTGGTCGCGCTCGGCGAGCGAGATAGATCGCATGGTTCGAGCGTTCGATCCATGGCCCGTCGCGGA
>JAAYXG010000080.1 GCA_012516015.1 Lysobacteraceae bacterium
GCCCAGAGCCCAGAGCCCAGAGCCCACGATCCACAGTTCACAGCCTACAGCCAGAGAAATGCCCAACACCTCGAATAATTCCTCTCTCTCCTGGTCCGAGCGCGATGCCGCTGTCGTTTGGCACGGCTTCACGCAGATGTCGTGCTATACGCAGAACGCTCCGGTCATCGTCGAGCGTGCAGAGGGCCGCGAGCTCATCGATGTCGAAGGAAGACGCTACCTGGATGCGATCTCATCGCTGTGGCTCACGACGCTCGGTCACCGCGTACCGGAACTGGACGCCGCGATTCGCGAGCAACTCGATCGCATCGCGCATTCGACGCTGCTCGGCAACGGCAACCGAATCGTCATCGAGCTCGCGGAGGCGCTTGCGAAGGTCGTCCCTGTCGACGGTGCACATTTCCTCTTCGCATCGGACGGCGCATCGGCCGTCGAGCAAGCGCTCAAGATCGCGTTTCAGTATTGGACGAATCAGGGCGTACGCGGCCGTCATGCCTACCTTGCCTTCGGAGATGCCTATCACGGCGATACCGTCGGCGGGTTGTCGCTCGGCGGCGGCGGGTTCGGAACCGACATATTCGATCCGTTGCGCTTCAACGTGCTTCGTGCCCCTTCGTTCAGCGACGCAGATGCACTCGAGACCGCCGCCAAGATGGTCGAGCAACAGGCGGACGTGCTCGCGGCAGTCGTCGTCGAGCCGCTGGTGCAGGGCGCCGCGGGGATGCTCATCGCCGATCCTTCGCGATTTCCCAAGCTGCAGGAGGCGTGTCGCAAGACAGGCGTGCTCTTGATCTGCGATGAGGTCGCGACGGGTTTCGGGCGCACCGGCACGCTGTTCGCTTCCGAGCAATGTTCGCTGCGGCCCGATCTGCTTTGCTTGGGTAAAGGCATCACGGGCGGTTACTTGCCCATGTCGGCAACGGTGGCGAGCGACCGCGTCTACCGGGCGTTTCTCGGGCCGGACTTGAGCGAGAAGACGTTCTATCACGGCCATTCCTACGGCGGTAATGCGCTCGCCGCCGCGGTGGCGCTGCGCCATCTCGAGCTGTTCCAGCGCTGGAACGTGCTCGACAACGTTCGCGCACGCGCGACGCAATTGCGCACGGCGCTCGACGAGCGCGTGCGCACGAAGGGCGGCGTACGCGAGATTCGGCAGTACGGTCTCATGGCGGCAATCGAGCTCGAGAACGCATCGACCGAGTTGCGTTTGGCGCGGCGCACCTGCGCTGCGATGGTCAGCCGGGGTGTGTTGGCGCGCTCACTCGGCAGCAACATCATTCTCGTCCCGCCGTTGACGATTACCGCCGAGGAGATCGAGCGCATCGTGACGACGCTGCGCGCGGCTCTCGACGAGGTGTTGGTGTGAGCATTTGGGACGATTGGCTGCGCCGCGAGCTGGACGGAATCCGGCACGCCAATCGTTGGCGGAGCACGGTCGCGTTCGACGGCGACGGCCCTCGAGGTCAGGTGGGCGAACGCGAAGTCGTGAGCTTCGCGTCGAACGACTATCTCGGGCTCGCCTCGCATGCGTGCGTGCGCCGCGCAGCCCGCGAGGCGTTGGAGCGCTGGGGTGCAGGCGCGAGTGCCTCGCGCCTCGTGACGGGCACGCGCACGCTCCATCTCGAGCTCGAACGCGCGATTGCGGACTGGAAGCGCACGGAAGCCGCACTCGTATTTCCGACCGGATACGCGGCGAACCTCGGGGTCCTCCAAGTCCTCGGCGATGCCGATGTCACGATTTTCAGCGACGAGCTCAACCATGCGTCGATCATCGACGGATGCCGGCTCGCGAAAGCGCGCAAGAGCATCTTTCGACACAACGACGTCGAGCATCTGCGCGAGCTCATGCACACCGCTTCAGGTAGGAAGATCGTCGTCACGGAAGCGGTCTTCTCGATGGACGGCGATGCAGCTCCGTTGGAGGCACTGCTCGCGTTGTGTATCGAGGAAGATGCGTTGCTCGTCGTCGATGAGGCGCACGCCGTGCTGAGCGCGATGCCGACGAGCGATTATCCGGGCTATGTCCGCATCGGTACGCTGTCGAAGACGCTCGGCGCGCTCGGCGGGTGGGCCGCAGCATCGCGCGCGATCATCGATTTGCTCGTCAACCGCGCGCGAACATTTATCTTCACGACGGCGCTCACGCCGCCCGACGCGGCAGCGGCGCGCGCTGCGTTGGCCGTGTATCTGAGCGCGGAGGGCGATCGGCTCCGCGCGATCCTGCGCGAGCACGTGGAGACGATCCGACCGGGACACGGCTCGCCCATCGTGCCGGTCGTCATGGGCTCGGAAGCCGCGGCGATCGGAGCGGCCGCGCGACTGTTCGAGCGCGGCTTTTACGTGCCGGCCATTCGCCCGCCGACCGTGCCGGTCGGTACGTCGCGGCTGCGCGTCGCGCTTTCAGCCGCGCACACGCCTGCGATGATCGAAGGTCTGCGCGACGCGTTGCGCGAGCTCCACTCGCAGCCTAGGGACGAGAAGCGATGACGCTCGCACGCCCGATGCGCATCGTCGTTGCAGGTACCGGCACGGAAGTCGGCAAGACCTGGACGGCAGTCAAGTCGATCGAGCGTGCGCGAGCGCAGGGAATGCGCGTCGCCGCGCGCAAGCCCGCGCAATCTTATTCGAGCGAAGATCGCGTCACGGACGCCGATCTGTTGGCGGCAGCGACAGGCGAGACGGCGCACGAAGTGTGTCCCGCGCATCGATGGTATCCCGTGCCGATGGCACCGCCGATGGCAGCCGACGCACTGGGCCGCGCACGGATCGAGCTGAGCGAGCTGCTCGAGGAAACGCGTTGGTGCGAGGCTGCGGATGTCACGCTCATCGAGACCGCGGGCGGGCTGTGCTCGCCGATCGCACATGACGGCGACAATCTCAAGCTCATCGAGCGAATCGCTCCGACGAAGGTCGTGCTCGTCGCGGACGCCGGGCTCGGCACGCTCAATGCGGTGCGTCTTTGTCTGCGTGCGCTCGGCGCGATGCCGACAGTCGTGTTCTTGAATCGCTACGATGAGCAAAGCGAGCTGCATCGCAGGAACCGGGCGTGGCTCGCGAGCGAAGGCGTCACAACGTGCGTGGACATCGAGTCGGTCGTTGAGGCGCTCTGACGACGCGGCGGACTGCGTCACTCCTCGCTCAAGAATAGAGTCGGATCGACCATCGTCCCGTTCAACGACACGCCCCAGTGCAGGTGGGGACCGGTGACGCGTCCCGTCGCACCGACGGTGCCGAGCACATCGCCCGCGTTCACACGATCGCCGCGCTTCACGTCGATTCGATCCAAGTGACAGTACATCGTGACGAGTCCCGCGCCGTGGTCGACAAACACCGTATTGCCGTTGAAGAAGAAGTCGCCGACCTCGACGACCTCGCCGGCGGCAGGCGCGCTGATCGGTGTGCCCGTCGGCGCCGCGATGTCCATGCCTGAATGCGGTCTGCGCGGCTGTCCGTTGAAGAAACGGCGCGAACCGTAGGAGTCCGACTTCGGACCGGGCACGGGCGGCGCTAGCGCGAACGTCGGCAGAATCGTTTCCGTGAATCGCTGGAGCGCGGCTCTCGAGCGGCGTTGCTCGGCCGCGATCCGCTTCAGATCGTCAGGGTTCGGCGTGACTTGACGCTGATTCTTGATCGTGAGGTGCTGCGTTCGATACTGCTTGTCGCTCACGCGGAAAGGCACCTCGACCGCGCCTTCGCCGGTATCGACGATCACCTGGTGCTCGCCGGCAGGCGTATCGAGCGAGATGCCCACGATCGCCACCCATTTGTCCTCTTGCTGAACGACCGCGACACGCGAGCCGTTGAATGTGACCACCGGCGCGGTCGATTCGGCTGCGGGCAGCGTTACAAGGGCGATGCCGCCCGGAACTCGACTCTCGCGCGGTAGCGCGGTCGCGGAAGCGTACGCCGCGAACGAGCACGAAAGACAGAAGAACAAGGCAGCGCGGGCGATCGTCCGATGCATTGGCATTGAATCTCGATACCTCACTTGTGCGGGTCGGGATCGTTGTCGTCGTCGAGCAACGTCAATTGTCTATTCTCGCCGGTCGTCACGAACTCGACGCGGGCTTGGATCTCACCTTTGGCGAGACGCGCGCGAATGCGCTGACCTGCCGCGACCGATGTGCTCGCAGTCACTACGTGGCCTTTGTCGTCGGTGACGATCGCATAGCCACGGTCGAGGGTCGCAAGCGGGCTGAATGCATCCAGCATGCCCGCGGCGAAGCCGAGACGACGTTTGAGTTCCTGCAAGCGAGACGCGATCGCCGCCTCCAGCGCGGTGCGCGCGAGGGCAAGGCGCCCGGAGGCGGCGGTGACGCGCAAAGCCGGGGAATGCTGGCGTAGCTGCGCACCAAGGTGCAGCACGACACTGCGGCGCGCCGCGAGCAGATGGCGTACGGACTGCAGCAGCCTGCGTTCGAGCTCGTCGGTGCGCTGTGCATGCTGACGCAGCTCGGCGCGCGGATCACGCTGTGCCAGTCGTCGTTGCAGCCAGGAGAATCGCTGCGTCCGCTCGTTGAGCAAGCGTCGCAACGCGCCCGAAAGCCGCCGGCCCATCAGCTTGAGCGCGCGCGACCACTCCGCACAATCGGGTGCGACGAGCTCGGCAGCGCCGGACGGTGTCGGTGCGCGCACGTCCGCCACGAAATCGGCAATCGTGAAATCGACTTCATGGCCGACGCCGCTCACGAGCGGAATCGTGCACGCGTGGATCGCGCGCGCGACGACTTCCTCGTTGAACGCCCATAGATCCTCGAGCGAGCCGCCGCCGCGCGCCAGAATCAGCACGTCGCAGTCCGCGCGGGCACACGCGAGACGTATGGCGGAGGCGATCTGTGGGGCGGCTGCGGCGCCTTGCACCTGGACCGGATAGATGAGGATCGGAATGGTGCAGAAGCGGCGCTTCAGCACGTGGAGGATGTCGCGGACGGCGGCGCCCGTCGGCGAAGTGATGACACCGATGCGGCGCGGAAACCTGGGCAGCGCGCGCTTGTGCTCGGTGTTGAACAATCCTTCCGCGGCAAGCTTCGCCTTCAAGACCTCGAACTTGCGGCGCAGAGCCCCTTCGCCGGCTTCCTCGATGTAATCCAGGATGAACTGATAGTCGCCCCGAGGCTCGTACAGGCTCACGCGACCGCGTGCCTGGACGTGCATCCCGTCTTTGGGCGTGAAGCGCGCCAGCAGGTTTCGCTGCCGGAACATGGCGCAGCGAATTTGCGCGGCCTCATCCTTCAGCGAGAAGTACCAGTGGCCGGAGGAGGGGCGCGACAAGTTCGACAATTCGCCTTCGATCCAGAGCGACGGCAAGCCGCGCTCGAGCAGCATCCGAGCCTCGCGATTGAGCCTCGAGGGGGTGTATACATCCCTGGCCGGCGCTTCGGGCGCGGCTTGGGAGGAGGCCAGCGACGGGGAAAATAGATCGGTCATTCGCTAAGGGCGTGCGGACGAGTGGACGTGTGGGCGTGCGGACGTAAGAGTGCATCCCGGCTGACGTGACGTCCATATGGGGCGCGCGAGGCTGGATCTGACGCTACACGCCCACACCCTTGGACGTCCATACGAAGCGCCTGAGGCCCTTCCCTAGAATCGCTTGCCCCTGCCGCGTAGAATGGTGTGCTTTCATCGATAAACGTGGCTCCACAATGCGTATTCTCGAGGAAGCACTCACCTTCGACGACGTGCTCCTGGTTCCGGCGTACTCGGAATTCCTGCCCCGCGACGCGGACTTGAGCTCCCAGCTGACCCGCGAAATCCGCCTGAACCTGCCGATCGTTTCCGCCGCCATGGATACCGTGACCGAGGCGCGCCTCGCGATCACGATGGCACAGGAAGGCGGCATCGGCATCATCCATAAGAACATGAGCATCGATGCTCAGGCGCGCGAAGTCCACCGCGTGAAGAAATTCGAAAGCGGCGTCATTCACGACCCGATCACGACCACCCCCGACACCACGATCCGCGAAGTCCTCGAGCTCACGCGCTCGAAGAACATCTCCGGCGTGCCGGTCGTCGTCGGATCGAAGGCGGTCGGCATCGTGACTCACCGCGACTTGCGCTTCGAGACGAAGTTGGATGCGCCGGTGTCCACCGTCATGACGCCGCAAGATCGGCTCATCACGGTGCGCGAGAACGCGCCAAAGGACGAAGTGCTCGCGCTTCTGCACAAGCACCGCATCGAGAAAGTGCTCGTCGTCGACGACAACTTCAATCTCAAGGGAATGATCACGGTCAAGGACTTCCAGAAGGCGACCGAGTTCCCGCGCGCCGCGAAAGACGAGCGCGGTACGCTGCGCGTCGGAGCCGCGGTCGGAACGGGCGCCGACACCTTGAAGCGGGTCGAGGCGCTGAGAGACGCGCGCGTCGATGTGATCGTCGTCGATACCGCGCACGGTCATTCGATCAACGTCTTGCAAATGATCCGCAAGATCAAATCGACTTGGCCGGAGCAACAAGTCATCGGCGGCAACCTGGTGACGGCGGAAGCGGCGCGCGCCCTCATCGAAGCGGGTGCCGACGGCGTCAAGGTCGGCATCGGTCCGGGTTCGATCTGCACGACGCGGGTCGTCGCCGGGGTTGGCGTGCCGCAGATCACCGCGATCGCGAATGTCGCGGCCGCGTTGAAGGATACGGGCGTTCCGCTCATTGCGGACGGAGGCGTGCGGTTCTCCGGCGACATTGCCAAGGCGATCGTCGCCGGCGCGCATACGGTCATGATCGGCAGCCTGTTCGCAGGCACGGAAGAATCCCCCGGCGACGTCGAGCTGTATCAAGGCGCCTCGTACAAGTCGTATCGCGGCATGGGCTCGCTCGGTGCGATGTCGCAGTCGCATGGATCGAAGGACCGCTACTTCCAGGATGCGACCGAGGAGCTCGAGAAGCTCGTGCCGGAGGGCGTCGAAGGCCGGGTTCCCTATAAGGGCTCGGTCGTCACGATCCTGCATCAACTCGCGGGCGGCTTGCGCGCGGCGATGGGCTACACCGGCAGCCGCACGATCGAGGAGATGCGCACGCGGCCCTCGTTCGTTCGCATCACGAGCGCGGGCTTCCGCGAGAGCCACGTGCACGACGTGACGATCACGAAAGAAGCCCCGAATTATCGCGTACGCTAGCCACACGGTTGACAGTTGACGGTTGACGGTCTGAACAGGAGTCGTCGTCCCCTCTTGCTGTCAACCGTCAACTGTCAACCGTCAACCAACCGAGAGGTTTCTGCTTGAACGCCCAAACCGCAGCGGCATCCGCTTCGACGACGACGCTCCTGCACCCGCCCGACATCCACGCCCACCGCATTCTCATTCTGGATTTCGGCGCGCAGTACACGCAGCTCATCGCTCGACGCGTCCGCGAAAGCGGCGTCTATTGCGAAATCCATCCTTGGGACATGAGCGATGAGGACGTGCGGGCATTTGGCGCGCGGGGAATCATTCTCTCGGGCGGACCGGAATCCGTGATCGACGAGACGCCGCCTCGTGCACCTGCTGCGGTGTTCGAGCTCGGCGTTCCCGTGCTCGGTATTTGCTACGGGATGCACACGATGGCGCAGCAGCTCGGCGGGCGCGTGACC
>JAAYXG010000743.1 GCA_012516015.1 Lysobacteraceae bacterium
GGTTCCGGATCGAGCGTACAGTTCCACTCGCGCTCGAACGCGGTGCGCGTTTCCACGTCAGAAATGTGACGATAACCCGTCAGCTCGTGCGGGACCGAGGCCATGTCGCAGGAGCCCTGCACGTTGTTCTGGCCACGCAGCGGGTTCACACCCACACCCGTGCGACCCATGTTGCCGGTCGCCATCGCGATGTTGGCGATGGCCATGACCGTGGTCGAGCCCTGCGAGTGCTCGGTAACGCCGAGGCCGTAGTAGATGGCCGCGTTGCCGCCGGTCGCGTAAAGCCGCGCGGCGCCGCGGATCAGCTCGGCCTTCACGCCGGTGTACTTCTCCATCGCCTCCGGAGAGTTGACTTCCAGCGAGACGAATGCCGCCCACTCCTCGAACTCGTCCCGCTCGCAGCGCTCGCGCACAAAGGTTTCGTTGACGAGGCCTTCGGTGACGATGACGTGTGCCATCGCCGTCACGACAGCGACGTTGGTGCCCGGCTGCAGCGCAAGATGGTAGTCCGCCTTGACGTGAGGCGATTTCACGAGATCGGTGCGGCGCGGATCGATCACGATCAGCTTCGCGCCTTCGCGGATCCGCTTCTTCATGTGGCTGCCGAAGACCGGATGCGCGTCCGGCGGGTTGGCGCCGATGACGAGAATGACGTCCGTGTCGTCGATGGAATCGAAGTCCTGGGTGCCCGCCGATTCGCCAACCGTCGTCTTCAGGCCGTAGCCCGTCGGCGAATGGCAGACGCGCGCGCAGGTGTCGACGTTGTTCACGCCGAAGCCAGCGCGGATCAGCTTCTGCACGAGGTAGGCTTCCTCGTTGGTGCAGCGCGAGGAGGTGATGCCACCAACGGACTCGCGGCCATACTGCTCCTGGAGGCGGCGGAAATCGCCAGCCACGCGTGCGATCGCCTCCTCCCAAGAGACCTCGCGCCAGGGATCGGTGATCTTGTCGCGCACCATCGGCTTGGTGATGCGATCCTGGTGAGTGGTGTAGCCGTAGGCGAAACGACCCTTGACGCACGAGTGGCCGCGGTTCGCCTTGCCGTCCTTCCACGGCACCATGCGCACGACTTCCTCGCCGCGCATCTCTGCCTTGAAGGCGCAGCCGACGCCACAGTAGGCGCAGGTGGTAATGACGGAGTGCTCGGGCTGACCGATCTCGATCACGCTCTTTTCGATCAGCGTCGCCGTCGGGCATGCCTGGACGCAGGCGCCGCAGGACACGCATTCGCTCTCCAGGAAGTCCTCGTTCATGCCGGCCGAGACGCGGCTGTCGAACCCGCGGCCCGAGATCGTCAACGCGAAGGTGCCCTGCACCTCTTCACAGGCGCGCACGCAACGATTGCAGACGATGCACTTCGAGGGATCGTAGGCGAAGTAAGGATTGGTTCCGTCTTTCGAGAGCCAAAGGTCGTTGGCTGCGTTGTCGAGACGGCTCTTCTCGAACACATGGTTCGCGCCGTCGTATCCGTAGCGCACCTCGCGCAGGCCGACCGCGCCCGCCATGTCCTCGAGCTCGCAGTCTCCGTTGGCGGGGCAGGTCAGGCAGTCCAACGGGTGATCGGAGATGTAGAGCTCCATCACGCCTTTGCGGATGGCCGCGAGGCGCGGGGTCTGCGTGTGGACCTGGATGCCCGGCGCGACGGGCGTGGTGCAGGAGGCGGGCGTGCCGTTGCGGCCTTCGATCTCGATGAGACAAAGGCGGCAGGAGCCGAAGCTTTCCAGCATGTCGGTTGCGCACAGCTTCGGGATGGTGGTGCCCATCTCCATCGCCGCGCGCATGATCGACGTGCCCTCGGGCACCGTCACCTCGACGCCGTCGATCGTAAGCGTCACCATCTTTTCGGATTTGGACGCGGGTGTCCCGTAGTCAGTTTCTTTGATCAGGGCCATTGTCCTACTCCGCTGCCTCGGCCACGTTCCGTGTGGGGCGGCCGAAATCCTCAGGGAAATGCGTCAATGCACTCATAACGGGATATGGGGTGAACCCTCCCAAAGCGCAAAGCGAACCGAACTTCATCGTGTTGCAAAGGTCTTCGAC
>JAAYXG010000744.1 GCA_012516015.1 Lysobacteraceae bacterium
CACGCGCGGTACGCGAGGTCGCAAAGCGTCTCGAGGTCGAGATGCCGATCAGCGAGCAAATCTATCGAGTGATTTACGAAGGCGTCGCGCCGAAAGACGCCGTCAAGGAGCTCATGTCACGGGCGCTCAAGCCGGAGAGTGCGTAGGCTCCGCGCCTGCAAACCGGTGTTGGCGCCACGCCTCGTACACGAGCACCGCAGCAGCGTTCGAGAGATTCAAGCTGCGATTGCCGGCTCTCATCGGGATGCGTAGTCGGCGCTCTTCAGGACACGTGTCGAGCAGGCGCTGCGGCAACCCTCGTGTCTCGGGGCCGAAGACGAACGTATCGCCCGGCTCGTACCTCATCTCGTCGTAGCGCGCGGAACCGCGCGTGGAGACTGCAAACCATCGACGCCCCACCGCACTCAGGCACGCTTCGAACGAATCCCAGACTCGTACCGCCGCGAGCTCCGCGTAATCCATGCCCGCCCGGCGCACTGCCTTCTCGCTGATATCGAATCCGAGCGGACGAACCAAATGGAGGTGCGCGCCCGTATTCGCGCACATGCGGATGATGTTGCCGGTGTTCGGCGGAATTTCCGGCTGGAAGAGAACGACGTTGAACATGCGAACGCTCGGTGGTCTCGCTCCGACTGCGCTTGGGCAAGCGCTGCGTTAGACTAGTTGCCCGATGCCTACTTCCACTTCGACCGACCCTACACACTCGCTCGCGATCGATTTTTGCGGGCTACGCTTCGCTTCGCCCATCGTGCTGCTCTCGGGCTGCGTCGGCTTCGGCGAAGAATATACGCGGGTCGAGGGCTTTTCGAACCGCGACGCGGGCGCGATCGTGCTCAAAGGCACGACACGCGAGCCGCGTCTCGGCAATCCGCCGCATCGCGTGTATGAAACGCCGATGGGCATGCTGAACGCCATCGGCTTGCAGAATCCCGGCGTCACGCACGTCGTGGAGCGGATACTCCCGACGCTCGACTTCAGCGAAACGCGATTCATCGCGAATGTGTGCGGGTCGACCATCGAGGACTACGTCGAGGTCACGCGGCGATTCGAGGACTCGCCGATCGATGCGATCGAAATCAACATCTCGTGTCCGAACATCAAAGAAGGGGGCGTGCAGTTCGGGAACTACCCGGAGATGTCGGCGCGAGTCGTGGCCGCGTGCCGAGCGGTGACCAAGAAGCCGCTCATCACGAAGTTATCGCCGAACCAGACAGACATTCGCGAGAATGCGCGTATGTGCATCGAGGCCGGCAGCGATGCGCTAGCCGTCATCAACACGGTCATGGGTATGGCGATCGATGTCGCGACGCGTCGTCCCATCATCGGGAATATCCAGGGCGGTTTGTCCGGACCCGCGATCAAACCCATCGCGTTGCTCAAAGTTCATCAAGTCTACGAGGTCGCCCGTAAACACAACGTTCCGATCATCGGACAAGGCGGGATTTGCTCGGCCAACGACGCGCTCGAGTTCTTGATCGCCGGCGCCTCGGCGGTCGGCGTCGGCACGGCGCTTTTCTATGATCCGCTCGTGTGCAAGAAGATCAACGCCGGCATCGCGGCGTATCTGACGCGCAACAGTCTGCGCTCCATCAGCGAGCTCGTGGGAACGTCAGCCGGGCACTCGCCGGCGCTGGCCCGGACGCAAGCGTGCTGAGAAACGCGCTCGGCCCTATTCGTCATCCATTGCAAGCTCTTTCAGCTTGCGCGTGAGGGTATTGCGCCCCCAGCCGAGCAGGCGTGCCGCTTCCTGGCGACCACCTTCGGCCTTCCGTAGCGCCGCTCGAATCAACGTGCGCTCGAACTCCGGCATCGCATCGTCCAGGAGCGGCGTCTCCCCTGCAGCGAGGCGCTTTTCCGCCCAGCTCGACAGTTGACGCGTCCACTCGTCTTGCAGCATTGCGGGATTAGTCGTGCCGCCCAGGTCCGCGGGAATGTCCTCGGCTTTGATCTCGCGGCCGGGCGCCGTGACGGTGAGCCGCCGACATGCGTTGACGAGCTGACGCACGTTGCCGGGCCAATCGAAACTGGACAGCACGGCCGCGGCTTCCGGCGTGAGCGTCTTCGGCTCGACGCCGAGCTCGACGGCCGCGACGGCGAGATAGTGCGCGAGCAATTCCGGAATGTCCTCGCGACGTGCGCGTAGCGGCGGCACTTCGATGCGAATGACATTCAGACGATGCAGCAGATCTTCGCGGAAGAGATTTTGTTTCACGCGCTCTTCGAGATCTTGATGTGTCGCCGCGATCACGCGCACATCGACGCGTACCGGCACTTGGCCGCCCACGCGATAGAACTCGCCCTCTGCAAGCACCCGCAACAAGCGGGTCTGCAGTTGCGGCGACATATCGCCGATTTCATCCAAGAAGAGGGTCCCGCCGTCGGCTTGCTCGAAACGCCCGCGACGCAGCGCGTCCGCGCCCGTGAACGAGCCTTTTTCGTGACCGAAGAGCTCCGATTCGAGAAGGTCGGCCGTAAAGGCGGACGTGTTGAGCGCGATGAAGGCTTTGTTCGCCCGCGGGCTATGTCGATGTAGCGCGCGCGCGACGAGCTCTTTGCCCGTGCCGGATTCGCCCGTGATCAAGACGGTCATGCTCGAGCGAGATA
>JAAYXG010000745.1 GCA_012516015.1 Lysobacteraceae bacterium
AGCAGGTTTTCGGCGCTAAAAGCTCGGCAATTGCCGCGAAATTGATCCGTACGATGCCCCGGCCCTGCCCCAGAGTAGCCGGACCTCTAGGGCAGTCAGGGAGGCTGGGAGGCGGGTCATGCGGCTATCGGACGGATTCACACTGCTCGAGGCGCTGGTCTCGATGACCGTCGTCGCGATTCTCGCCGCATTGGCTGCCCCGGCCTTTGCCAGCTTCCACCTCGACGCGAAGCGCACCGCGACCGTCAACGAGTTCTTCCATTCCGTGTTTCTGGCGCGGAGCGAGGCGGCCAAGCGTGGCGAGGTCGCGAGCGTGTGTCGGTCCGAGGACGGCAATACCTGCGCTTCGCGTGAGGTGCCCTGGACCGTGGGATGGATCGTTTTCGTGAATCTGGATCGCGACGAGCCCGCGGAGCGCGATCCGAACGAGCCGCTCCTGGCCGTATACGGCGCGAGAGAGGGCGTGACGATTACGTCGAATCGAGTGACCTATTCGTTCCGGCCCACGGTACAGGGTGTCGTCAACGGGACGATCGTATTCTGCGATCGACGCGGCTCGGAGCATGCGCGAGCGATCATCATCAGCCACACTGGCCGGCCCCGCGTCGCGAGGCGCGACGCGAGCGGCCGAGCTTTGCCGTGTCCCTAGCGCATTTATCAAGGGGCGGTGAGCACGAAAAGGATCGCAGACTAGGCGCAGCGCTCCGCGTGCGCATTTTCGTCCGCGCAGGCCTCGATCTCGATTTGGATCGTCGCATGCGTGATGCCGTATCGCGATGCGAGCACGGCTTTCGTGTCGCGCAGCACGGCCGAATGGTCGGCGCCGACCGCCACGCGCGCGTGCATCGTCAGGAGCGTCTCGTGCGGCCCGACGAGCCACGCGTGCACATGGTGGACGTCGCGAATCGCGGGCACTTTGTTCTCGAGCGTGCTGCGCAGCTCGCCCACGTCGAGCCAATCCGGCGAGCCTTCCATGAGGATGTGTGCCGATCGTCGCACGAGGGCGATCGCACTGCGAACGATCAAGGCGCCGACGACGAGCGAGAGCAGCGGGTCGATCGGGAGCCAGCCGAAAATCATGATGACGATCGCGGCCGTGATCGCGGCGATCGAACCCAATAGGTCGCCCAGAACGTGGAGCGTCGCGGCTGCAACATTCATGTCGTGCGAGTCGCCCCTGCTCAGCAGAGCGAACACGATGAGGTTGATCGCAAGGCCGATGCCCCCGATCCAAAGCATCGTTTCGGCATCGACCGGCACCGGGTTCGCGAGTCGTTGGACGGCTTCGAAGGCGATCCAGGCGACGATGAACAGCAATGCGCAGCCGTTGACGAACGCGGCGAGCACGCGCAGGCGCTGATACCCGAACGAGCGCTTGGTGTCCGCGGGCCGCGCTGCGATCCTCGTGGCGGCCCACGCGAGCGCGAGCGCTGCCGTGTCCGTGAGCATGTGGCCGGCATCGGCGAGGAGCGCGAGGGAATTCGAGAGCACGCCGCCCACGAATTCCACGATCATGAACGTGCCGGTCAGCGCGAAGGCGATGCCGAGCAATCGGCCGCTGTTCGGCAGACCGTGCGCATGGTCGTGCGCATGCGATGGATGGGCGCCTGGATGTGAATGGGATCCGTGCATGGCTGAAGGATAAATGCTCCGGATGGGCTTGCGTTCAGGGCTTGGGACTTGGGGCTTGGGGCTTGGGTAAGCGCAGAGCGCGCGATTTTTCGGCTACAGCCCGCTGCCTGTGATCTACCGTCTCAGCTCGATATCGTTGCTGTCTAGAGACGTTCAAGTGCCGCTTGTCTCCGTTTATATACGCCGCGACTGCAAATGGCATGCGGGAAACGATGAATGCGCTCTAAGGATCGGCTGACACGTCTGCGTGCTCAACTGCGCACCGATGCTGGCTTTCATCCCCTAAACTCGTATGCCACAATCGGTTCGCGCTGCCGGTCGCACCTATTTCCATAACGTTTACGCTTACGGCGGCGGGGAGGAGTCCTTGCAGACTACCAGCGCCCAGCCCGGATGTTGGGCGGAACACGATAACCTTCAGGCCGTCCAATGTTCGGACGCAGCTTGCAAGTTTTGGCGGAACGCTCGCGGCTGATCATTCGGTGCCTCGATGGCAAGCAATCCGACCGATCATGTCATCGTGAACCCTCCGAGCGGAGAGGCGCTGTTCTCCTCTCGCGCCGCGAGTCGGCGCAAGGCGAAAGCAGGGCTCGACGTCCTGCTCACGAAGGCCGCGATCGACTTTCAGAATCTGTCGCGCGACACCGGCGATCCGGTCCTCAAAGAGAATCTCGAAGCACTTCGCGAAGCGGCCGGACTCGATGTCGTGCTGCTCGCGGCGTTCGATGAGGATCGCACCTGCATCGAAAGCCTCGTCGCGGCGACGAGCATGTTCGCGACGTTCAATCCGGAAGTCTTGCAGGGCGAGCCGCTCGAGCGGCTTCCGTACTTCCGCGACCGGCTGGCTCATCTGCGCATCGTAGAGATCCGCGACACCTCGCACCCGCGCCGCGATCTCATTGCGGAGGCGGCGCGTTTGGCGGCGCTGCACATCGGTGCGGCCTTGATCATCGGCTTCGGCTTCGAAGGCCGCGTATGCGGATTCATCGCGCTGTGCTCGACGCTGCCGCGCGATAGCTGGGACGCCAACCTGCACCTCACCTTGAAGCTGCTCGGCTCGAGCTACGCGAGCGGCATGGAGCGCCT
>JAAYXG010000081.1 GCA_012516015.1 Lysobacteraceae bacterium
AGAAGGTGGATCGAGCGCTCTCCGGCATCGAAGTGGATGCTTTTCGCGCGGAGGACGTGCAGGTCGCGCCATCGACATTCGAAGGTCGTACGCTCCTCACGCTCAAAGGGGAGTGGCGCAAGGAGCGCCGCGACGTCGCGCCCAACGCGCTGTTCGTGCCGATCGCACAACCCAAGTCGCGGCTCGTTCTCACCTTGCTCGAGCCGAAGGACCCGGACTCGTTCGTGCGCTGGGGATTCTTCAATGCCGCGTTCGAGCGCAAGGAGTACATGGAGGCGTACGTCGCCGAGGAAGTCGCGACAGAGATGCTGAAGAAGGATCCGGCAGTGCGGCGCGAGTTCGAACGCAAGCTCGCCGAAGACCCGGAGTTCGCGAAAGACCCGTCGGCTCGACTCGATTTCTTCTACCGCCGCCACCCTTCCTGGGACGAGCAGTACAACCTGTACCCGGTGCTGCGAGTGGATCAGGCACCGTAAGAAGCATCACTCTCGCCAAGTACGCGAAGCTTGCCAAGGTAAGAACAAGAACATTATCTCGCGGAGACGCGGAGACGCAGACGAGGTTGCAAGGAAGGAAGATCTATTTCCCTTCCACTCTGCGTCTCTGCGTCTCTGCGTCTCTGCGAGAGTATTCTTCTGATTCTTGCTTGGCGAAATTCGATTCCTAGCAGCGCAGCTCTCGGTGCTGCGCGGAAAGCTTGCGTTGGCGTTCTCGTAGGCGCTCGCCTTCCTTTGCGTCGTAGCCGGCGCGCATCTTCGAGCGGATATCGCGCAAAGACCGCTCGACCTTCCCGCAGGTCTCTGCGCGTTTCGCCTGCGCCGCCGCAATCGAGACCGCATCGGCGGCGACTCGCTTCGGCTTAGGTCGCCTAACTTTCGTGGCCGATGGCGGTGCGACCTCGAGAATGCTGATACGCGCCTCGTTCGGTTCGTACTCGCTCGCGGCGGATCCGCATGGGCGATCCGAGTACGTCACGACGTCCCGATCGATGCAGCGATAGATTGTCGACGTCGTCGCGGCCGCCGCATTCGCGCACACCATGCCGCACCAGATCGCCGCGCCCATGACGGCCATCCTCGCCCGCTCCATAGCCCCTCCTCATCGTTTCCCGCCGAAGCGCCAAGCATTCACGAAGCGCGTCTGACGCTCGCCGCGAATTTGTCCGCGTTAGGGGCAAAAAGAAGGGTATAGAACCACTCTCAAGCAGCGAGCGCTGCGATTCGCTCCGCCTGATTGCGCAGCAGCCGTCCGAAGCCGACCGAGTCGTAGAGCTCGTTCAATGCGTCCATGTCGGGTACGCGCCGCTCGAGCATCGTCAGATCCACATCGAGCGGCATGTCGCACGCGATCGTCGTGAGCTGGCGGGCGAGGAATGCGCGCTCGCGATAGTCGCGCAGTTGAGCCGCCACGAAGCCCGCGTTGCGAATCTTGATCTTGAGCACCCGATCCAAATCCTCGTAGAGATGCACGAGCGACTCGAAATGTCGAAACAATAAGGACGCCGTCTTGCGCCCGATACCGGGCACGCCGGGAATGTTGTCGACGGCATCGCCCATCAACGCGAGAAAGCACGGCATGCGCTCGGGCAAGACGCCGAAACGGTCCGCGATCTTCTCGTACGCGAAGCGCTCATCGCCGATGTAGTCCCAGTACTCGTCGCCGGGTCGGATGAGCTGTGCAAGATCCTTGTCGCGCGTGACGATGACGACGTGCTTGCCTTGCGCACGCATGCGCGTCGCGAGCGTACCGACGATGTCGTCGGCTTCGAACTCGTTGCTCGCGAAGCTCGCGACGCCCAGCGATTCGCACAGCATTCGACAGAGCGCGAACTGGCGCTTGAGATCCTCGGGGGCAGGGTCGCGATTCGCCTTATAGGCGGGAAACAAGCGATTGCGGAACGACGTGACGAGCGTCGCGTCGAAGGCGACCGCGATGTGCTCGGGACGCACGCGCTCGATCAGATCGCCCAGAAAACGAGCGAAGCCGTGCAGCGCATTGACCGGATTCCCGTCCGGATCCGTCAACCCGATAGGAACCGAGTGATACGCTCGGAAAACGAATACCGACGCATCGATCAGATACAGCGCCGAGTTGGGAGGAATCGAGCTCGGAGTCGGCGCGATGTTCGACAAGGGTTCGGTGAGCAAGTGTGGGCTGCCGTTATCGCCGCTGCCGCCGGAAGGGTCGCGCCTTCTAAGACGCGAGCGCCTGCGTCACCGCCGGCCGCGCGCGCAGACGCGCATGCAGCGGGCTCGAGCGAGGAAAGTGCGCGAGCAGGTATTCCATCTGATCGGCTAGCACGCGGCGACCCTTGAGATAAATGTACTCCGCGTATGTCGGTGTGAACGGCACGGCGATCAATTGAAGACCGGCCTGCTCTGGCGTACGGCACTCCTTTAAGTTATTGCAGCGACGAC
>JAAYXG010000082.1 GCA_012516015.1 Lysobacteraceae bacterium
CGAACAACTCGTACGGCGTCACGACCTTGCGCGATCGTCACGCGAAGTTCTTCCGCGACGGACGTGCGCTGCTCTGTTTTCGCGGCAAAGGCGGACGTCGGCACGAAGTGGCGCTCGACGATCGTCACCTTGCGCGCGTGATCAGGCGCTGCCAGCAGCTGCCGGGGCAGCAGCTCTTCCAGTACCTCGACGAAGACGGGAAGCGCCAGCCGATCGATTCCGGCATGGTGAACGAATACCTGCGCTCCGCGATCGGGTGCGATTCGCCGGATCAGGAAGGATTCACGGCCAAGGACTTCCGTACTTGGGGCGCGACCGTCCGGGCGATCGCCTATCTCGCAACGCAGCGGTGCGAAGGCGCAGTCAGCGAGCGGGCCTTCAAAACGTGTGTCGCGGCAACCGCCAAGGACGTGGCGCACGCGCTCGGGAATACGCCGGCCGTTTGCCGTAAGTCGTACATCAATCCGATCGTGTTTACGGCGTGGCGTACGAAGCGCATCGAGAAGCTGTGCTCGGGGCGTTCGCTGCCCGCCAGACGCTTGGAAAAGCTGACGCTGAGACTGCTCGAGCAGACAAGACCCTAAGAGGCCAGACGGCCGTGTGCAGCGGATTTCGCGCACGGCCGTCCGCCCGCTAGAATACCGCCCCTTTTCGGAACGGCTCCCATGCGTTTTCCCGATCATTTCGATGTCATCGTCGTCGGCGGCGGCCATGCCGGGACCGAGGCCGCCTTGGCCGCGGCTCGGATCGGCGTGCGCACGCTGCTGCTCACGCAGAGCATCGAAACACTCGGGCAGATGAGCTGCAATCCCGCCATCGGCGGCATCGGTAAGGGGCATCTCGTCAAGGAGATCGATGCGCTCGGTGGGGCAATGGCCCGAGCGACGGATCTTGCCGGCATCCAATTCCGTACGCTGAACGCGAGCAAAGGGCCCGCCGTTCGTGCGACTCGCGCGCAAGCCGATCGGGCACTCTATAAACAGGCCGTCCGCTCGATCCTCGAGAATCAGCCGAACCTGACGCTCTTTCAACAGGAAGTCGCGGATCTGCTTCTCGATGGCGATGCGGTCCGTGGCGTCGTGACGCAGACCGGCATCGAGTTTCGAGCCCGGACCGTCGTGCTGACGGTCGGCACGTTCTTGGGCGGAAAGATCCACGTCGGTCTCACGAACTACCAAGGCGGACGGGCCGGGGATCCTCCATCGAATCGTCTCGCGGAGAAGCTTCGCGCCTTGCCGTTCCGTGTCGGGCGCTTGAAGACCGGCACGCCGCCACGCATCGATGGCCGATCGATCAATTACGAAGGGTTGATCGTCCAGCCCGGCGACGAACCCGTCCCGGTGTTCTCTTACCTCGGCCGCCGCAGCGACCATCCGCGCCAGATCGTCTGCCACATCACCGCGACGAACGAGCGGACGCACGAGATCATCCGCGCGGGGTGCGATCGCTCGCCGATGTTCACGGGCATGATCGAAGGCATCGGCCCGCGCTACTGTCCCTCGGTCGAAGACAAGGTTCATCGCTTCGCCGACAAGACTTCGCACCAGATCTTCATCGAGCCGGAAGGCTTGAACACGCACGAGATCTACCCGAACGGAATCTCGACGAGCCTGCC
>JAAYXG010000746.1 GCA_012516015.1 Lysobacteraceae bacterium
GGATTCTCGAGGCCGCGCCGCAAGGCCTGCTTCGTCCGCTCGTAAAACTCGGCGAAAAGCGATGCTTTCCAGTTGTTCCAGAGCTTGGGGTTCGTGCCGCGGACATCCGCGACGGTCAGAACGTATAGGTAGTCCAAGTGGATCTGATCGCCGACGAAGGTGGCGAACTCATGAATGACCTTCGGATCGGAGATGTCTTTCTTCTGCGCGGTCATCGACAGCACGAGGTGACTGCGCACGAGCCAGGCGACGAGGCGCGCGTCGTAACGCGACAACCCTTGCTCGAGACAGAATGCTTCCGCATCGACCGAGCCGAGCTCCGAGTGATCGCCGCCGCGCCCTTTCGCGATGTCGTGGAAGAGCGCGGCCAGATACGCGAGCTCCGGCTTCGGGAGCGACTGCATGATGCGCGAGAGCTCGGGCAGCTCATCGTCGTACTTCGGCATCGCGAGACGCCTGAGATTGCTCACGACGAACAACGTATGTGCATCGACGGTGTACGCGTGAAACAAGTCGTACTGCATGCGCCCGACGATGCGCCCGAACGCGGGTATGTAGCGCCCGAGCACGCCGTAGAGGTTCATGCGGCGCAGCTCGTGCGTGACGCCAACCGGCGCGCTCAGGATCTCGAAGAAAAGCCTGTGATTGCGCGGATGCTGACGGAACTCCTCGTCGATGAGCCAGAGGTGTCGGGTGAGCTGACGAATCGTCGAAGCGCGCACGCCGCGGATCTCGGGATGCTGTTGCAGCACCACGAAGATTTCGAGCAGCGCCGACGGATAGCGATCGAACACTTCGTCGTTCGTGATCTCGAGGTAGTCGTTGCGGATCTGAAAGCGCGGATTGACGGGAATCGGCTCGCTCGCGGAATCGAACAAGATCGCTTCGCGAAAGAGCTGCAGCAGCATTTCGTTGAGCAAGCTCACGTCCATCGCAGTGCGGTAGTAGCGCTGCATGAACTGCTCGACTGCGAGCGTATACGTCGCATCCTCGTAGCCGAACATCTTCGCGAGCTTGATCTGATGGTAGAACAGTAGGCGATCTTCGCGACGCTTCGTGAGCACGTGGAGCGCGAAGCGGATCTTCCACAAGTACGCCTGCGCCGTTTTGAGCTTGCGCAGCTCGCTCTTGGTCAGGAAGCCGTAGTCGACGAGCTCGTCGAGCGATTCGGCACCGAAATGGCGCTTTGCGACCCAGCCGATCGTCTGGATGTCGCGCAGGCCGCCGGGACTCGATTTGACGTTCGGTTCGAGGTTGTAAGCCGTGTCGTGGTAGCGGCGGTGGCGCGCCGTTTGTTCAGCGACTTTCGCTTCGAAAAAGTCCTTCGTCGGCCACACGCGTTCCGGTGCGAGCGCACGGCGCATGGCTTCGAACAGCGTCTCCGGGCCCACCAGCAGCCGCGATTCGATGAGCGTCGTCGCGACGCTGACGTCCGCGGCGCTTTCCCGCTGACAATCGTCGATCGTGCGGACGCTGTGGCCGACCTCGAGCCCGATGTCCCACATGAACGTCAGGAACTTCTCGAGGTGCGATTGCCACGACGCCGTCTCGCTCTTCGGCAGCAGGATCAAAATATCGATATCGGAGCACAGGTTGAGCTCCCCGCGGCCATAGCCGCCCACGGCGATCAGAGCGATCTCGCGCTCATGCTCTCCGACGTGCATGTGCCAGGCGCTTCTCAGCAACGTGTCGACGAGGCGTGCGCGGTCGCGCACGAGACGCTCGACCGGTTCTTCGTCGAGAAAACGCTGCTGCAGCTTCGCGTCGCCTTCGCTGAGCGCTTGGCGAAACGCGGTTACATCGAGTCGATTTGCAGCGAGTGAGGGCTGGAGCGAGGCGAGATAGTCCCAGTCGGGATCGCTCACGGTCGACGTGAGCTCTTCCATGTCTTCGGTCGTGATGACGGGCATGCGGCCCTAACGTTCGGCGGCGCCGAGCGTGAGCACTTCGCAGCCGGTGTCGGTGACGAGTACCGTATGCTCCCACTGCGCGGACAACGAACGATCCTTCGTGATCACAGTCCAGCCGTCGGCGAGCAGTCGCACGTGCCGCTTTCCGGCGTTGACCATCGGCTCGACCGTGAACGTCATTCCGGGTACGAGCTCCATGCCGCGGCCGCGCTCGCCGTAGTGCAGGATCTGCGGATCCTCATGGAAACCGCGCCCGATTCCGTGTCCGCAATATTCGCGCACGACGCTCAAGTGCTGGCTTTCGACGAAGGTTTGAATGGCCGCACCGATGTCGCCGACATGCGCGCCCGGCCGAACTTCCCGGATGCCGATCCACATGGCTTCTTTGGTGATGTCGACGAGCCGCTGGGTCGCCGGTGCAATCTTGCCGACTGCGTACATCCGGCTGGTATCTCCGTGCCAGCCGTCCTTGATCACCGTCACATCGATATTCACGATATCGCCGTGCTTGAGGCGCTTCTCGGGGCTCGGAATGCCATGGCAGACGACATGGTTCACGGAGGTGCAGATCGACTTCGGGAACCCGCGGTAATTGAGGGGAGCGGGAATCGCCTCCTGCACGTTGACGATGTAGTCGTGGCAGCGAGCGTTGAGCTCCTCAGTGGTCACGCCGGGGACGACGTAGGGCTCGATCATGTCGAGCACGTCGGCGGCGAGCCGACCTGCGATGCGCATGGCGTCTTGTTCGGCGGGCGTTTTGATCGTGACCTGCATATGTCGAGAGGAGGCGTGCGAGGTCGTCGAGGACTGACCGGCTTCGGACGGCGCCGCCCTGGATGTCAGTGATTGCAGTAGGCCGCGCATCGCAAAAAAGGGGGATTTCGGCTAGGAGGGCCGCGAAAAAAAGTTCGCGGACCATCGTTGGACCATGATCACGTTTATGGTATAAAGCGCGCGTTTTTTTAGCAACGAATCTCTTCACTTAACACTCACACTCGACCGGCACATACGACGGGGTGCTTACGAACCGCAAGCGGTGAGTAGGTCGTCGTATGGGGCGAGTGGAGGCTCAACCCCTAAGGAGACTCGATCATGGCCAGCGTGTCCATGCGACAGATGCTGGAAGCGGGCGTCCATTTCGGACATCAAACCCGTTTCTGGAACCCCAAGATGGCGCCGTACATCTTCGGGGAACGCAACCGAATCCACATCATCAATCTCGAAAAGACGCTTCCCTTATACAACGAAGCAGCGGCGTTCGTGCGCCAAGTCGTCGCCGACGGCGGCCGCGTGCTGTTCGTGGGTACGAAGCGCTCCGCTCGCGAGGCGGTCAAGCAGGCCGCAATCCGCTGCGGCATGCCGTATGTGAGTCACCGCTGGCTCGGCGGCATGTTGACGAACTTCAAGACGGTGCGTCAGTCGATCAAGCGCCTGATGACGCTCGACGAGATGGCGCAGAACGGCACGCTCGAGCAGCACAGCAAGCGCGAAGCTCAAGGGCTGCGCCGCGAGCGCGAGAAGCTCGAGCGCAGCTTGGGCGGCATCAAAGAGATGGAGTCGCTCCCCGATCTGTTGTTCGTCATCGACGTCGGTCACGAGCGCATCGCGATCAATGAAGCGAAAAAGCTCGGCATTCCTGTCGTCGCGGTCGTCGACACGAACTGCGCGCCCGATGACGTCGATTACGTAATTCCCGGCAACGACGACGCCATGCGTGCGATTCAGCTCTACGCCGAAGGTATCGCCGATGCGGTGCTCGAAGGCCGTTCGGCTATTCCGGAAGTGCCTGCGGGCGAGGACGAGTTCGTCGAGCTCGACGAAGAGGGCAAGCCGAAGCCGAGAACAGGTGCGCCGGCCCCACGCCGCGGTAAGACCGCTGCCGTGAAGAAGAAGGCGACGACTCGTCGTCGTGCGCCGGAGAAGGTGGAGGACGATCAAGTCGAAGAAGTCGTCGCAGCAGAAGTCGACGATGTCGAAGCGGACGTCTCGCCGGAAGAATTCATGGCACGCCGCCGTGCCGCGCTCGCGAAGCGCAAGCCCGCGAGCACGGATGCGCCGGCAGCAGCAGATGCGCCGGCTGCAGCAACCCCGACGACCGATACGCCCGCGGAGTGATACATGGCCGTTACAGCAGAAGCAGTGAAGTTGCTCCGGGAGCGCACCGGAGCGGGCATGATGGAGTGCAAGAGGGCGCTCGTCGAAACGAACGGTGATCTGGATGCGGCCGCCGAGCTCATGCGCAAGGCGGGTCTCGCGAAGGCAGACAAGAAGGCTGCGCGGGTCGCGGCGGAAGGCGTGATCGTGATCGAGCGCAGCGCCGACGGCAAGCGCGCTGCGGTTGCCGAGATCAATTGCGAAACCGACTTCGTCGCGCGCGAGCCGGACTTTCAAAATTTCGCGGCGAACGTTGCGAAGCTCGTGCTCGAGCACGGACCGGCTTCGCTCGATGCGCTCGCGGCGCTGAGCTTCGACAGCGGAGCGTCGGTGGACGAGGCACGACGCGCGCTGATCGCGAAGATCGGCGAGAATATCAGCGTGCGGCGCTTCGCCGTGCTCGAGGCTCCGGCGGTCGTCGGCGTCTACCTCCACGGAACCCGCATCGGCGCGCTCGTCGCGATGAAATCGGGCGACGAGGCGGTTGCCAAGGACATCGCGATGCACGTCGCCGCCATCAATCCACGGCACGTGTCGTCCTCGGAAGTGCCCGAGGAGGCCATTGCCAAAGAGCGGTCGATCTTCCTGGAACAGGCGAAGAGCGATCCGAAGACTGCGGGCAAGCCGCAGGAGATCGTCGACAAGATCACGGAAGGCAAGGTTCGCAAGTGGCTGAGCGAGATCACGCTGCTCGGTCAACCCTTCGTAAAGGACGACAAGCAGACCGTCGAGCAGTACCTGAAGAAGGCCGGCGGCGAAGTCGCGGCAATCCTGCGCTACGAGGTCGGCGAGGGCATCGAGAAGAAGCAGGAGGACTTTGCTGCCGAAGTCATGAAACAAGTGCGCGGCGAATGACCAGCGCGTGCTAGCACTGCAATCTAGAACCCCGCCTCGGCGGGGTTCTTTATAATGAGAGCCGCCGCTTCGAGGAGCGGACCCAGGCAAAGACAGCCGCCCAGGCTGGCCTAGGACAAGTTCGAAAAAGAAGGTCCTCCAGTGCTACTGTTCAGGTTTTCGAGTCTCTCGTTCCAAAGAAGGCGTTCATGACGGCAAGCATAAAAGCGGGCGGACGATTGCACGGTGAGCCTGCCGGACACGGTTTGCGGCGTATCCTTTTAAAGCTGTCGGGCGAGGCCCTCATGGGCGAGGAGGACTACGGCATCGATCCGCAGATGCTCAAGCGGGTCGCGAACGAGATTCGCGAAGTGATGAGTCTCGGCATGCAGGTTGCCGTCGTCATCGGCGGAGGCAATATCTTTCGCGGCGCGGGGCTCGCGCGAGCGGGAATGGATCGCGTGACCGGCGATCACATGGGCATGCTCGCAACGGTGATGAATTCGCTCGCGATGCAGGATGCGCTCGAGGCGCTTGGACTGTATGCGCGCGTCATGTCCGCGATTCGCATCAACGAGGTTTGCGAGGAGTACATTCGTCGCCGAGCCGTGCGTCATCTCGAGAAGGGGCGGGTCGTCATTCTCGCCGCCGGCACCGGCAATCCCTTCTTCACGACCGACACGGCGGCAAGCTTGCGTGCGATCGAGATCAACGCCGACCTGCTGCTCAAGGCGACGAAGGTCAACGGCATCTACACCGACGATCCTGTGCGCAATCCGAAAGCGACTCGGTATTCCAAGCTCACGTTCGACAAAGTTTTGATGGATCGCTTGAACGTGATGGATGCGACGGCAATCGTGATGTGCAGGGACAACAACTTGCCGCTGCGCGTGTTCGATCTGACGAAGCCGGGAGAGTTGTTGCGCATCGTGCGCGGCGAGGACGTCGGCACTTTGGTAGTGAATGGCCAGGACGCGGCTGGCGATTAGGGCGGCGGTAGGATAGAGATTCGGACCTCTTACTAACCGCTAACCGCTAACCACTAGCCGCTCGCGGAGCGCTTATGATCAACGACATCAAGAAAGACGCCGCCGAACGCATGCAGAAATGCGTGCTCGCCTTCAGAAACGAGCTCAAGCGGTTGCGCACGGGGCGTGCACACACGAGCTTGCTCGAGCACATCAAGGTCGACTACTACGGATCCGAGGTGCCCTTGCAGCAGGTGGCGAGCGTCGCCTTGGAGGACGCACGGACCATCACCGTCACGCCATGGGAGAAGACGATGGTCGGCGCGATCGAAAAGGCGATCATGAAGTCCGATCTTGGCCTGACGCCCAATACGGCAGGCACCGTGATTCGCGTGCCGATGCCGCCGCTCACCGAGGAACGGCGCCGCGACCTTACGAAGGTCGTTCGGCACGAGGCTGAGAATGCGCGCGTTGCCGTCCGCAACGTGCGCCGCGACGTCATGAACGATCTCAAGGACCTGCTGAAGGAGAAGCTCGTGTCGCAGGATGACGATCGGCGCGCGCAGGAGGAGATCCAAAAGCTCACCGACAAATACATCGCCGAGATCGACCAGGCGCTCGCGGAGAAAGAAAAAGAGGTCATGCAGGTTTGATGCTGGCCCGAATTCGGACTTGAAGGTGGCATGGCGAGTGGCGCATCGATCATGACTAGGCAGCTTGCGGCGGCAACGCATCGGCTCGCGCGACGCAGCACTCCTTCCTGTGGCCGCGACCGATGATGGCGGCCGATTCGCGCGATTCATCCGATCGTTTGCCGCGACATATCGCCGTCATCATGGATGGGAACGGTCGGTGGGCGGCCGCGCGAGCTTTGCCGCGGCCGGCGGGACACAGCATGGGTGTGCGTTCGGTCAGGCAGATCGTGGAGAATTGCGCGAAACGCGGCGTCGAGGTGCTGACACTCTTTGCCTTTTCCAGCGAGAACTGGAAGCGGCCGAAGGAAGAGGTTTCGATGCTCATGAGCCGCTTTCTGGAAGCGCTCGACAACGAAGTGGAGAAGCTCCACGAGAACGGCATCCGTCTGCGCTTCATCGGCGCCTTGGAGCAGCTCTCCGAGCCTCTGCGTCTGCAGATGCGCGCGGCTTCGGAGCTCACCGCGAACAATCGTCGCATGACCCTCGTCGTCGCTGTGGCGTATGGAGGGCGATGGGATCTCTGCCAAGCCACGAAGTCGATCGTGAGCCGCTGCGCCGCCGGCGAGCTCACGGTCGATGAGATCGATGACGCAACGATCGCTCGTCATCTCGCGCTCGCCGACCTTCCGGATCCCGATCTTCTCATTCGAACCGGAGGAGAGCAGCGCATCAGTAACTTCCTCCTTTGGAACCTGGCCTACACGGAGCTTTATTTTTGCGATGTGCTCTGGCCTGACTTCGGTGAGGCGGAACTTGCGGCCGCGATCGAGCACTATGGTCGTCGGCAGCGCCGGTTTGGCCTGACCCCAAGCCAGGCAGAGGCGCGCTGATGCTGCGGCAGCGGATCATTACGGCGCTCGCGCTTGCTGCGGCCGCGCTGCTCGTCGTCTTCCTGCTGCCGCACTCGGCCATGATGGCGGTGCTGGGGCTCCTCGTCGTAGCCGCCGCGTGGGAATGGTCGGCGTTCCCGGGCTTCACGAGCCGTTCAGCACGGGTCGTGTATGTGGTTTGCGTGATACTCGGCGTCGCGGTCGTATGGTTCCTCGGGCGCCGCGGCGTCGTACTGGATGGCGTGCTGTACGCCGCCGGCGTCTGGTGGCTCATCGCGTTGGTCTGGGTTGTGGCCATACCGGAAAACGTGAACCGTGTGTCCGCCGGAATTGCCGGACTCTTCGTGCTCGTGCCGGCCTGGCTCGCGCTGGTGAAGCTTCACGAGCACAGTCCGAATCTGATGTTCTTCGTAATCGTGCTGGTCGTCGCTGCGGATGTAGGCGCTTATTTTTCCGGACGCCGTTTCGGGCGCCACAAGCTCGCGCCGCGCGTGAGCCCCGGCAAGACATGGGAGGGCGTCTACGGCGGCGTCATCGCCGCAGCGCTCGTGTCGCTCGTCGGTGTCTATGTGTTCGCCGTGCCCGCTGCACCTTTCATTCTATTGTCGCTGCTCACCGTGGTTGCCTCCATCGTGGGCGACCTGACGGAAAGCCTGTTCAAACGCCATGCCGGTCTGAAGGACAGCGGCAATCTCCTGCCCGGACATGGCGGCGTGCTCGATCGTGTGGACAGCGTGACCGCGGCCGCGCCCGTGTTCCTCGTCGGCCTCGAGCGCCTGGGACTGTTCCGATGAGCGGGTCGATGCGCATCGCCGTGCTCGGTTCGACGGGCAGCATCGGCCTTAATACGCTCGATGTGCTCGCCCGGCACCCGGAGCGCTTCGAGGTCTTCGCGCTAGCGGCCCGCAACAACGTCGCCGTCCTGCTGGACCAATGTATTCGCTTCAAGCCGCGCTACGCCGTCGTCGTCGACGCCGACGCAAGCGCGAAGCTGCGCGCCGATTTGCAGCGTGCGCAAGTGCCGACCCAAGTGCTATCCGGGGCGAGCGGGCTTGCTGACATTGCGGCGCATCCGGACGTGCAGGCAGTGATGGCGGCGATCGTCGGCGCGGCGGGCTTGCGATCGACCCTTGCAGCGGCCTGTGCGGGCAAGCGGGTCCTGCTGGCCAACAAAGAAGCGCTCGTGATGTCGGGCCCGCTCTTCATGCAAGCGGTGCGCGAAGGCGGGGCGACGCTTGTGCCGGTCGATAGCGAGCACAACGCGATCTTCCAGTGCATGGGCGGGACTCGGGCGCGCGGCGTGCGACGCGTGCTCCTGACCGCGTCGGGCGGTCCTTTCCTGCGAGCATCGGCACAAGCGCTGCGTAGCGCTACGCCCGAGCAGGCCTGCGCACACCCGCGCTGGGCGATGGGACGGAAGATCTCGGTCGATTCGGCCACGTTGATGAACAAAGGGCTGGAGCTGATCGAGGCCTGTCTGCTGTTCGACCTGGCACCTTCTCGCGTCGATGTGGTCGTACACCCTCAAAGCATCGTTCATTCGCTCGTGGAGTACCTGGATGGCTCAATGCTGGCGCAACTCGGTAATCCCGACATGCGTACGCCGATCGCTCACGCGCTCGGCTGGCCGGAGCGGTTGACCTCCGGTGTAGAATCGTTGGACATCATCCGCACCGCACGATTGGATTTCGAAGCGCCGGACACGACGCGCTTTCCATGCCTGCGGCTCGCGAGGAGCGCGGCGGAAGCGGGAGGAACCGCGCCGGCGGTGCTGAATGCGGCAAATGAGATCGCGGTCGAAGCTTTTCTGGAGCGCCGTTTGGCGTTCGTGGACATTCCCGCGGTGATCGAGAGCGTCCTGGAGCAGCACCGCACTGCTCCCATCGTGACGCTCGAAGACGTGCTGAGCGCAGACGAGTGGGCGCGCCGCGAGGCGCGCGCCGCCGTTGCGCTCGCCGGAGCCTGCGCATGA
>JAAYXG010000747.1 GCA_012516015.1 Lysobacteraceae bacterium
CGCCGAGTATCCGGAGAACACGCTTCCGGCACTGCGTTCCGCGTTGGAGCTCGGTGTCCGTTTCGTCGAGTTCGATGTGCAGTTGAGCGCGGATCGACAGCCGATTCTTTTGCATGATTCGAGCCTGAAGCGTACGGCAGGGATCGATCGCAACGCGCTCGAGATGACTTGGCAAGAGCTAGCGGAAGTCTCGGTCAACGAAGAGCAGCGCTTCGGGCAACGTTACACCGACGTAGGAATCCCCACGCTGGCGCAGGCGGCGAGCCTGCTTGCGACCTATCCGCATGCGACGGCGTTCGTCGAGTTGAAGCGCTCGAGTCTGCGCGCATTCGGGCAAGAAGTCGTCGTGCGCAAAGTGTGCGACACGCTCAAATCGATCGCACGCCAGTGCGTGATCATTTCGTTCGACCTCGCAGCCGTATATCACGTGCGTCAGGTCTCTTCTTTTCGGGTGGGCTGGGTGCTCTCCGACTATTCAAATCTGTCCGCGCTCAAGTGCGAAGCGCTCGCGCCCGACTATGTGTTTTGCGACCATCAACTCCTGAGCGACAGTACGTCGAGGCTCTGGCGCGGTCCGTGGCGCTGGGCAATCTACGAGGTCACGACACGGAAGCTCGCGATGGAGCTCGCGGCGCGCGGTGCGAAGCTCGTCGAGACGATGGCCGTGCGCGCGATGTTGCGCGAGTTCCGCTATACCCGCGCGAGAGCATGACCGGTCCTGTCTAATCGCGATGAAAGACGATCTGCGTTGGCTCGTGCATGAGCTTCGCTCGCTTGCGGGCGAGCTCGGCGGAAGCTCCAGCCCTCTGATGCTCGCGATCGATCAAGGGGGACACGCGAGTCGTGTCATCGCCATCGATGTTCGCGGCGTAACGTGCGCGGAGAGCTTCACGCCAATCAGCACGTTTCGTTCGGGTCGCGATCGAGTCGAGCACGATGCGAACGAGATCGTCGATTCGATTCGTACCGCCCTCGAGGATATTGCACAGACGCTCGGCAGCGACGTCGAGCGCGTGGTCGCTGCGGGGCTCGCCACGCAGCGATCGAGCATCGTGTGCTGGGACCGCCGCACCGGAAGACCGCTTTCCCCGGTGTTGTCTTGGCAGGATCGGCGCAACGCGAGTCTGGTCGAGCGCCTCCACGTCCATGCCGCGACCGTACGCGAGCAGACCGGTCTCGTGTTGTCGCCGCACTACGGCGCGAGCAAGCTGCGCTGGTGTCTCGATGAAATCTCGGCCGTGAGCCAAGCGCGCGTAGACAAACGGCTTGCGCTCGGCCCGTTGTCGAGCTACCTGCTTCATGCGCTGCTCGAGGAGCATGCTTACGTCGTCGATCCGGCCAACGCATCGCGTACTCAACTATGGGATCCGCGCACACGCGACTGGTCGCAGTCCTTGGCGGCGCTCTTCGGTGTGCCGAGCGAGCTGCTGCCGCGATGCGTGCACAGCCGCGGCGCCTTCGGGCAGCTGTCGTTCTGGGGGAAGCAAATTCCGCTCGTCGTCTGCACCGGAGACCAATCGGCCGCGCTCTTTGCATTCGGCGCCTTGGATCCCGCGACGATCTACTTGAACATGGGCACGGGCGCGTTCCTGCAATGCCTGTCGAACAAAGACGATCCTCGCTTGCTGAGCAGCGTGTCCTACTCCGATGGCCAGCGCTTCATGGCCGTGCAAGAAGGAACGGTCAACGGCGCGGCTGCGGCAATCGACTGGCTCAATGAAAGGATCGGCATCGACACGCATCGTGCGGCGCTCGCGTTGCAGCGCGCGAAGGCGGAGGCGGATCCGCCGCTTTTCATCAACGGTATCGGCGGCGTCGGCTCGCCATACTGGCGAAGCGACGTGACGCCTCGATTCGAGGGCGGGGGCTCGGAAGCGGCGCAGCTCCAGGCGGTCGTCGAGAGCATTGCTTTTCTCATCTGCCGCAACATCGAGCTGATGAGAGATGAATCGACCGCGCGCGTGCTCGCGAGCGGCGGTTTGTCGTCGAGCAATTACCTATGCGAATGCATCGCGACCCTGAGCGGCTTGCCGGTCGCGCGCGCGAACGCGCGCGAAGCGACCGCACTCGGCCTCGCGTTCCTGATCGCGGACCAGCCGCAGGAATGGCAGACGCCGAGCGACCTCGAACGCTTCGAGCCCGAGCGTGATGACGCGCTTGCCGCACGCTACTCGCGCTGGTGCAGCATGATGGACATGCTCTAGGAAGCTCTCTAAGAAGAGCTCTCGCAAAGCACGCAAAGCGAGAGTAGGAATATATATTCGAAGAAAACCGCGGAGCCGGTGGGGTTCTTTTGCCTTACCGGCGGCGAGTCCAGGCATTAGCGCACCTCGCGCGCCGCGTATCAATCTGGATCTCGGCCTACGCCCAGTAGTGTCTAGAGAAAAAAATCAGGGACGTAACGTTCAGCGCGAAGAACTGCGAACAACCGTGCGTATTGAACCCGGCGAGACTCAAACCATCGTCGTCCCGGCGTAGGCCGGGATCCAGGTAAGAATGGGGGCGCGCCACTGCGCGCGAAATGCCTGGACTCCGGCCTCCGCCGGAGC
>JAAYXG010000748.1 GCA_012516015.1 Lysobacteraceae bacterium
CAGCCAACCGAAATGCGGCCAGGATGCGGAGCAGATTCCGACGCGTTTCGCGCGGCCGTCGGGATCCGCGTATTGCTGACGGTCGCGGAGCGACTTGAGCCGAAACTCGTGCTCGCCGACCGCCACGTTCAGTAGAACGGTTTCGTAACCAGGCATGAGCGCCCTCCTGTAGAAGCTCCGAACGATACGGAGTGCGCAAACGCGCAAAACAAGAGCACGCAATCACCGATGCGTGGAGATGCTTCCGCTCACGGAAGCACGGCTATCATAGCCCATGGGAAGAATCGCTGCGCTCCGCTGCCCGCTGCCGCTGCCGCTATCGCTGGAAAGCGCCGCTCGCGCTTCGCTAGAAGGCTGCCGCTAGAAAAAGCCAACGCTGGAAAGCTATCGCTAGTCGCTAGAAGAAGCTGCCGAAAAAACTGAGGCGGTCCGAACTTCGAAGCTCTATCTAGCGAGAGCTCTCTAGCAAGCGTGAGCGAAGCTGTCTCGCACGCCTACTTGCGGATCTTGAAGCGCCCGCTGAGCAGCGCCCATGTGCCTTTGCTCGCTCCGGTCACTCTGTGCATCAGCTCTTCGTCCGCGGCGACGACGCAATTGCGGCCGCGACGCTTGGCTTGGTAGAGCGCCTGGTCGGCCTTGCGAAACGCTTCTTCGAAACCCTGCGCATCCGCCGAGGTCGCCACTCCGAAGCTCGCCGTGATGGGAAGCGGATCCTCCGGAATGAAGTTCGTCTCCATGATCTTGTGCCGCAGCTTCTCCGCGAGATCCGCGGCGTTGGCCAGACTGGTGCCCGGACAGACCAGCACGAACTCTTCGCCGCCCCAACGGCCCACGGCATCGGCCTCGCGTGTACCGGCACGCAGGATCTCGCCCAACGTGCGCAGCACTCGGTCGCCCATATCGTGGCCGCGCTCGTCATTGATGTGCTTGAAGTGATCGAGATCGATAACGATGACGCTCGCTGACGCACTGCCGTTGCCCAACGACGCGACGAACTGCTCGATGCCGTGGCGATTCAGCACGTTCGTCAGCGCATCCATCGTCGAGAGTTTCTGGTATTTCTCTTTCTCATGCGCGAGCTCGACGATCTGCCGGCGCTGCGCGCGATGCGCACGACGCATCGTCAGCCACTGCGAGGTCCCATACGCGGTGCCGAGGACCATCCACAGGCACAGGAGCCCCAAGTACCAATACTCTGCGCTGATCCAGTCGCCGACGAACTCGATCTTCTCGAGTCGGATCTCGTGATCGGTCCCGGCGAGATCGCCCTGCAGATCGATGTTGAGGACCGTGGCGTTGCTGAGATCGGGACGCGTGTACTCTCGCGGCAGGTTGTACGCAGCCGTCCACCACTCTGCCACCGCGAACTCGCTCAGGCTGATCGCCAAGGGTTGATCGAGATCCCCGCTCGGGATGTTGACGAAGTTGAACTTGGGCGAATTCAGGTCCTCGAGCTTCGAGAACCTCGGATCGAAGTTGCGGATGCCGACACGCAAGTACTGCGCGCTACCCGAGTATCGAACCGTCAGATTCAAGGCCTTGAAGCGCGAGAGATCGATGCCCTGGCTCGCAACGCCCGTCGACAGCATGTAGGCGAACCCGCAACCCTGATGAGATTCCCCCTGGGGAAACCGACAGAAATAATGGAAGTTCGCCTGATCGATCCATTGAAAGTCCGCGTGCGCGCCATGCCCCATGGGCACGGGAAAGAAATTGGCGCCTTCCCGCGAGCTGTCGATCGTCAGCCGGCGTTCCGGAAAAAAGCGATGCCCAATCAGCGCCAGCAACGTCAGCAGGATGCCGATCAGCAGTAGCGCTGATTGGGTGGATTTTCGATGGATGGATTCGGTCATGCGGCGACCGTGACTGAAATTCGGCCCCGCACTGCGCAGGGACTCCGAGATCGCTATCGGCAGCGATAGGAAAGTATTTAGTAAGACTTATTCCGTAATGGCGAAGACCGGCCCCACGCAGGGCGAAACATTGAAGGCGTAACGGGGGCACCACCGTCCGGGGAAAAATCGCGGACCCAATGACTGACGCGAGACTCGCGAGGACTTAAGTACGTTGTCGTCCCGGCGTAGGCCGGGATCCAGACAAAAAGCGGC
>JAAYXG010000749.1 GCA_012516015.1 Lysobacteraceae bacterium
GGGAAGCGGCGGCTATTGCCAAGCAGCCTTTGAAGAACCCGGCGAGCGCACGGGTTGAGCCCACGCTTACGGACACGTTCCCAGTGCGCCTCGACGCAGGCGCGGGATGCCCGAAGTTCGTCGGGCGCGTGATCAGGGGCGTCAACGGCAATGCCAGCTCGCCGTTCTGGATGCAGGAGCGCCTGCGGCGCGCCGGAATTCGGCCGATCAGTGCAGTCGTGGACGTGACGAACTACGTTATGCTGGAGCTCGGTCAGCCGATGCACGCTTACGATCTGCGCACGCTGAATGGTGCGGTTGTCGTGCGCCATGCCAAGGCGGGCGAACGATTGAAGCTGCTCGACGGCCGCACGATCGATCTCACGCCGGACGTTCTCGTCATTGCGGACGAGCGGACCTTACTCGGCATGGCGGGCGTCATGGGGGGCGAGGATTCCGGCATCAGCGCCGCCACGACAGACGTGTTCCTGGAAGTGGCGTACTTCGATCCTGACGCGGTCGCGGGGCGCGGTCGCAGATATGGCCTCATCACCGATGCGTCGCAACGCTTCGAGCGCGGCGTCGATCCGGAGCTACAGGAGCGTGCGAGCGAGCGTGCGACACAGTTGCTCATCGAGTGCGCGGGCGGTCAGGCGGGGCCTCTCCAAGTCACACGCAGTGGGACCGCTCGACCACGCGAGCCCATCCGATTGCGACACGATCGCGTGCAGCGAGTCTTGGGCACGGAGATCCCGGAGGAGGCGGTCGCGGACTGTCTGACGCGATTGGGGATCAGGTTGTCCGTCCCCCAACCGCAGGCCACAAGTGCCGCTGTCCTATGGGACGTTGTCCCCCCGTCATGGCGCTTCGACCTCCGTATAGAAGAGGATCTGATCGAGGAGGTCGCGCGACAGTACGGCTACGACAACATTCCGGAGATTCCGGCGGCGGCACAGGAAACGATTGCTCCGGTGACGGAAGAGCGCGTGCGCAACGATCGTGCGGCGGATGTGCTCGTCGATCGAGGGTATCAAGAAGCGATCACCTATGCGTTCACGGATGCTGCCGCGCAGGCGGAGCTGTGCTGAGATGCGGGGCTCGCGCTCGAGAATCCGATCTCGTCCGACTTAGGGGCGATGCGCGTGTCGTTGTGGCCGGGTTTGCTCCAAGCGCTGCGAGAAAACCAGCGCAGGCAACAGCCACGCGTGCGCCTGTTCGAGATCGGGCGTCGCTACGCAGCGGAGGACGGGAAGGAAACCGAAGTCGTGGCCGGTCTGGCTGCCGGTGCGCGCTTTCCGGCGCAGTGGGATGTGGACTCCGTTCCGGTCGATTTCTTCGATGTGAAGGGCGACGTCGAGGCGCTAATCGCCTTGACGGGCGCGCTGGACAAGTTTCGCTTCGAACGTGCCGAACACCCGACACTGCATCCAGGCCAGTGTGCGCGTATTCTTCGCAGTGGCGAACCGGTCGGCTGGATCGGCGCGCTGCATCCGCGCCACGTGCAGCGGCTGGATTTGACATATCCGGCGATTCTGTTCGAGCTCGAGACGGCTCGCGGTCTTGCGGCTCGCATCCCGGAATATCACGAGATATCTAGATACCCTGCGATTCGCCGCGATATAGCGCCGATCGTCGATGAAGGCGTGCCGTCGGAAGCGCTCGCTGCGATCGTACGCGACAGTGCAGGCGCATTGCTCAAGGATCTGGAGATTCTTTCTGTCTACACTGGGCAACAGATCGAGAAAGGTAAGAAGAGCATAGCCTTAGGACTGAATTTACAGGATACTTCACGCACTCTGACGGACAGCGAGGCTGACGCCACCGTGGCGCAGATACTCGAGAGGCTGCGCCGCGAGCTCAATGCCACGATTCGAGACAAATAAGCAATGGCGCTGACGAAAGCTGATATTGCAGAAGCCCTATTCGATCAACTCGGACTCAACAAGCGCGAAGCGCGCGAGTTGGTCGACTTGTTCTTCGAGGAACTGCGCGCTTCGTTGTCTTCGGGAGAGCAAGTGAAGCTCTCGGGGTTTGGCAACTTCGATCTTCGCGATAAGAATCAGCGACCCGGGCGCAATCCGAAGACCGGCGAAGAGATTCCGATCAGTGCGCGCAGAGTCGTGACGTTCAGGCCCGGGCAGAAGTTGAAGGCGCGAGTCGAGGCGTATGCTGGAACCAGGCAATAACAGCGAGCTACCGCCGATCCCGGGCAAGCGCTACTTCACGATCGGTGAAGTGAGCGAGCTGTGCGGGGTGAAGCCGCATGTTCTGCGCTATTGGGAGCAGGAGTTTCCGCAACTGAAGCCCGTCAAGCGCCGCGGCAATCGGCGTTATTACCAGCGGCAGGACGTGCTCGTCATCCGGCAGATCAGGACGTTGCTCTATGAGCAGGGGTTCACGATCGGCGGCGCTCGCAATCGGCTGCAAGGCGAGGATGCGCGCGACGATCTCACGCAAGCGCAGCAAGTCGTCCGGCAGATTCGCATCGAGCTCGAGGAGATATTGCGGATTCTGCGTCGCTGAGCGACGTCGGAGTGTAGGGTGCGTCAGAGGGCGCTAGGCGCCCGTTCTTGCCCTACACTGTACGCCTCACACGTGACACTTCTCTGGTGCGCGGCGACGGCGTCCACTATCATTCACGGCCTTCGCGGAGCTCTCTCACCAGTCGGGACGTGGCGCAGCCTGGTAGCGCAC
>JAAYXG010000750.1 GCA_012516015.1 Lysobacteraceae bacterium
AGGGGGTAATGATCAGGGATAGGGGATAGTCAGAATGGGTCGGGAAGCGCGCGCTTCTTATCGATCTGACTACCCTTAGCCGTCTGGTGATTACCCCGGCTTCTTTGTCTAGCTATCCCCTATCCCTGTCCCTGATCATTACCCGCTTCCTCTGTTCTCGCTGAACGAAGCGAATTAAGTATTTCTGTCGCTTACGTCTTTTCGCAAAGCGCCGCAACAATGCTTGTTCGTCGACAAGCTCGTTGGGGGACGCCATGCACCCGCATGAAAGCGATCGAAACGAAGCAGCCATCTATTGGACGGCCGTGAGCTTGATCGTGTGCGAGGGATTGCCGATCGGCAAGGCAGCGGAGCGACTCGGCATCGACGAAGAGCTGTTGCGCGGCATTCTGCACAAGCGGCAGATGATCAGTCCCTACGACGAATCGCCCACGCATTGGAGCTCTTCGTTGCGCAGGCACTGATGCCGCCACGGGATCCCCTCTTGAGTCGCGCTTCGTAGAACGCCGCTCCCGCCGCTCGCATTTGCAATTGCGAGTCATTCTCAATTGCGCGTAGAATCCTGCGCGTGTCCCGGGCGCGATGCGCCCGTATTTCCCCAAACGGCTGTCTCGCACCCGATGTCGACCCGAATTGCGTACGCCGGTCCGGTGTGGCTCGCGCTAGTGTCCTTGTTCGTTGCCGGTTGCGCGCGGGACGAGCGGGATCCGCGGCGCGCAGTCGTCGAGAACTACGCCAACATCGTCCTCGCGACCTATGAGGACGCGATCGAAACGGCTCGTGCGCTGGACCGCGCGGTCGACGAGCTGATCGCAAATCCGAGCGAGGAGACACTCGCTGCGGCACGCGAGCGGTGGAAGGCGGCTCGAATTCCCTACGGCTACTCCGAAGCTTTCCGCTTCTACGGCGGACCGATCGATGACGAAGACGGTCCCGAAAGCCGCCTGAACGGCTGGCCGCTCGATGAAAATCATATCGACGCCGTGCGGGTGGATGCGTACAACGCCGCGCCTGGCGAGAACATCATCGGCAACGCGGCACAATTCCCGGAGATCACACCCGAGCTCATCGCGGCGCAGAACGAAGCGGGCGGCGAGAAGAACATTGCGAGCGGCTATCACGCCATCGAGTTCTTGCTGTGGGGCCAGGATTTCAATACGCCGCCCGGCGCTCCGGGGCAGCGCCCTTACACGGACTTCGTCGCGGCGGGCGATGCGGGCGCGACGAATGCACGGCGCGGCCAATACTTGAAGGCCGCGACGACGCTCCTCATCCGGGATCTCGAGAGCGTCGCAGCGGAGTGGCGCGAGCCTGAGCTCGGGCAGACGAATTATCGAACGTCGCTGGTTTCGGGCGACGTTCCGACTGCGCTAAAACGTATGTTCACCGGCGCCGCGGCGCTGGCCGAAGTCGAAATGGCAGGCGAGCGCATGAACGTGCCGCTCCTGTCCTCCGATCAAGAAGAAGAGCAATCCTGCTTCAGCGATACGACCTCGGCGGATCTGCGCGCGAATGCCGCCGGCATCGAGCACGTCTACTACGGCAAGTACACGCGGCTCGACGGGTCGACCGTGAGCGGCCCGAGCCTCGCAGATCTCGTCAGGGCCAAAGACGAGCGCGTCGCCGAGGAAATGGATGCGCGCATCGCGCGCGTTCGCGAAGCGGTGCACACGATCGGGACGCCGTTCGATCGCGAGATTCGCTCCGACAACGCGGAAGGACGAGCGCGCGTGCAAGCAGCGATCGACACGCTTCGCGCCGAGGCGCTCTCGCTCACTCGCGCCGCGCGCTCGATACAAATCTTCCTTTCCGATCTACAGGGTCTCGGCGATTGACGCGATCCATGCGCGCAACGTGAATACAGGCCTCGCATTGCCGCTCGCGCTCGCCTGCGCGCTCACTATCGCGATCTGCGGATGTCGCTCGAAAGCGTCCGCGCCGCAAGAGGCGCTGCTCGCGTTGAATTCGGGCGGCGCGATGACCGTGCGTTCGAGCGATCGACACGCCTTCTCTCGCCCCGCGCCGAACCTGGATGTCGAGCGGCGCGCGGCGTTCTCGATCGGGAACGCCTTCTTCAATAGTCCTTGGATCGTCGCTCCGGCGACCGCGGATGCACGCGACGGTCTCGGTCCGCTATTCAACGCGCGCAGTTGCGATGCCTGCCACAACAACGATGGGCGCGGACGACCGCCCGAACAAAGCGAGAAACCCGTTTCCCTCGTGATTCAGTTCGCGACGCCGACGCCCGGGATGAACAACGAGCCCGGCGCGGATCCGCGCTACGGCATCAATTTGAATCCGTTTGCGATCGGCGGCGTACCGGCAGAAGGCACGATCCGCATTCGACACCGCGAGATCCGCGGAACGTTCGCCGATGGCGAGCCTTACACACTACTCGCCCCCGAATACGAGTTCGAAGACTTGGCTTATGGCGAGCTTCGGGACGGCACAGGATTCTCGCCGCGTGTCGCA
>JAAYXG010000751.1 GCA_012516015.1 Lysobacteraceae bacterium
CAAGCGAATCCGTCGGCTCGGACTCGATGGAGTTCAGAAAGAGTCGGAGCCGGCCGACGGGCTCGAGCCGGCTCCGACCTGATCGACATACTTAGAAGTTGAAGCCCACCCGCACGTTGACCATGCGCGGATCGCCCGGATACGCAATCGTGGTCGGCGATGTTGCGTTGGAAAGCAACATGGCGGCGCGGTAGTACATCTTGTCCGCGAGATTGCGCCCCTCGAGCGCTACGTTCCAACGTGCATCCGTGCTCGTCCACTTGACGAAGCCCTGCCACACACCCACGGGACGGGACTGCGCGAGCTCGGTCTGGTTGGAGACGTTGTTGTAGTAGAAGCTCGTGTATCTCCAGTCGCCTCCGATGCTGATCTCACCGGGAATGTCCCAGTAGGGCGAGTACGTAAAGCCGATGGTCATCTGCGTCGGGATCACGCCCTTGATCTCGTTCTGGCTGCAGTCGACGAACACGCCCCATGCATTCGCGCATGAATACGGTCCGGTGTACTTGCCCTGCAGGAACGACAGCGCACCGTAGAGCTCCAAGCTGTCGGTCGGACGCCACGTCGGCTCGATCTCAACACCTTCGATGCGCGCGCTCGTCGCGTTCTTCACCGTCGTAACGGCCGTACCGGGAATGAATGCGGGTAGCTGCACGCCCTCGTACTCGGCTCGGAACACGGCGAGGTTCAAGCGTCCTCGGCGATTCGGCGTCGTGAGCTTGATACCGGCCTCGTAGCTCTCGACCGTTTCCGGATCGAACATTTCAGGCCCGAACCGCTCGCCCGTGCTGGGGTTGATGTTCGGCGTGATGTTGTTGAAACCGCCGGACTTGAACCCTTCCGTATAGGTCGCGTAGATCATCGTGTCCGGCGCGACCTGCCAATTGAAGCCGACCTTCGGCGTGACGTCGCTGAAGGATTTCTCCTCTTCCTGTTGGACGTTGTAGATGGTCGGATAGATCTGGCGCAGCTTGGCATCTTCCTGCGTCCACCGCACGCCGCCGATGAGGTTGAACCCCGTGAAGATCTCGGCGTTGAGCTCGGCGAAGACGGCATAGGCTTCCGTGTCGCGACGCAGGTCGTGCGGCGTGCTGTAGATATAGCCGGCCGGCACGTCGAGGAAGCCGCGGTGCATCTCGCCGCGCTCTTTGAAGTAGTAGAGACCGGCAACGCCCGTGAAGATTCCGGCGTCGATCTCCAGCGTGATTTCCTGACTGAAGCTGTCGTCGTCGGCGAGGTAGTCGCCGCCCAACTGGCCGCCCGATGCAAGCTGGGCGAAGCTCGCCGCCTGCTTGATCTCGAGGGAGCGGTAGCCGGTGATCGATGCGAGCGTGAGCGAGTCGTTGATGTCGTAGCGGAGATTCGCCACGACGCCGATCGAATCCAGGTCGCTCACCTGGGGCCCATCCAGCTCCGTCGTGTACAAACTACGATCGGGCCGCGCGTTGGGATTGTTGACGCCCGGATAGGTCGTGAGCGGCACGCCGATACCCGAGTCGCCCCGGTCTTGCATGTAGTCGACCGAGAACGTCGCTTCGAAGCGGTCGCTCGGCTGATAGTAGAGTTTGGTGCGGGCCGCGAGCGTATCGACTTTCCCCAGCTTCTCGCCGGTGTTCGTGGAAGTGATGAAGCCGTCGCGGTCGCGCTTCACGAAGCTAGCCGACCACGCCAAGGTGTCCGAGATCGGCGTGCTCACATAACCGCGAGCGGCAACCAAGTCGTGGGTACCGAACGAGATATCGCCGCCGCCTTCCGCACGATCGAGCCGAGGCGTGCGAGTCACGAGCTTGATGGCACCACCCGAGGTGTTGCGGCCATAGAGCGTGCCTTGCGGTCCGCGCAGCACTTCGACCCGTTCGATATCGAAGAAGTCGAAGAACACGCCGTTCAAGCGCGGCTGGTAGACGTCATCCACATAGATACCCACGGCCGGGTCGTACAGAATGCCGCTGTTCTCCTGACCGACGCCGCGAAGAACGATACGCGCCGAGTTCGACGTGCTCGTGACAGGTTCGACGAGCAGGCCGGGCACGATGCTGCCGACGTCCTTCACGGAAACGATCTGACGTTCCTCCAGGAGCGTCGCGTCCACCGCCGTCAGAGCGATGGGCGTTTCCTGAACCGTCGATCTCGTACGTTGCGCAGTCACCTCGATTTCGCTGAGCTCCCCCAGCGCACCGCTCGGTTCCGGCGTATCCGTCGTTTGTGCGTAGACGGCACCCGACGCGAGCAGCGCGGTGCCCAGCACATACCTTCTCAGTGCGATAGAACGCCGCTGATGACCAACACGCATAAATTTGCCCCCTATATGTGCTCGTGCGCGTTACGTGGCTGTACGGTTGTTACAACCAACTGACCCATTAAAGTTAGTTCACTTCGCTAGCGAGGTAAACGTAGATGCCAACGTACCCTTGTCTGAGCTGTGCTGTCAACCCAACGTCGCAGGACCTGGCGCTGCCGCTCCTTTTTGGCCAAACGCAACAAATGGCCTCGACTCGAGGCGTCTTCAATGCGGCCGCTCTGCAAGCGCCTGTAGGCATTATTCCCAGCGCCAGCCCCCGCGCGTGCGCAGGTATTCGTCGAGACCGGCGCCCTTCAGTACCTGCTCCGAGGCCGCGCGCGCGCCGGCCACCACGGCTTTGCGGTCGAGCCGCGGGTGATGGCCGTTCTGAATCACGTGCTCTCCCCCGACGTAGACGTCCTGCACCGCACCGGGATCGGGCGAATAGACGAGATTGGAGATGAGCGTTTGCGGCGGCGTGAGCGAGACGCGTTCGGTGTCGATCACGATCAAGTCGGCCAGCTTGCCGGGCTCGAGGGACCCGACGCGGTCTTCCATGTGCAGTGCCGCCGCCCCACCCCGCGTCATCAGC
>JAAYXG010000752.1 GCA_012516015.1 Lysobacteraceae bacterium
GACCGTGCCGCTCGGCAAGCGCCCGCGCGGCATTCAAGTCAGCCCCGACGGCACGCAACTGTTCGTGGCGCTCAGCGGCTCGCCGATCGCCGGGCCTGGCGTCGACGAAAGCACGCTGCCTCCCGCCGATCCGTCCGCCGACGGCATTGGCATCGTCGACATCGCGTCGCTGAAGCTGTTGCGCGTCATTCGCGGCGTTTCCGATCCCGAGCAGATGGTCGTCACCCCTGACGGCAAGCGGCTCTACATAGCGAGCGAAGACACCGGCACGGCCGTCGTCGTCGACGTCGAGACCGGCGAGACGATTGCGACCCAAGAAGTCGGCGGCGAGCCCGAGGGCGTCGGGATCAGTCCCGACGGGCGCTTTGTGTACATGACTTCCGAGCAACACCATCAAGTCGCCGTCATCAGCACGGAAACTAACGAGGTCATCAAGGTCTTCGAGGTGGGCCAGCGGCCGAGGCAAGCGACTTTCACATCGGATGGCACGCGGGCCTACGTGACCGGCGAGTTAGACGGCACGGTTGCGGTCGTCGACGCGACCAAGCACGAAGTCATTCACACGATTCAATTGGAAGGCGAGATGGTGCGCCCGATGGAAGTCGATCTTTCGCCCGATGATCGCATCATCTACGTCACGACCGGTCGAGGCCAAAAGCTCGTTGCGATCGACAGTACGACCTACGAGCCCATCGGCGAGGTGACCGTTGGGCAGCGTCCTTGGGGGTTGGCGCTCAGCCCCGACGGCAAGTATCTGTTCACGGCGAACGGTCCATCGAACGATGTCAGCGTCGTCGACAGCGAAACGCTCACCGTCGTCGCGACGATTCCGGTCGGTACATCGCCGTGGGGTGTCGTCACCGTTCCGGTGAAGTAGTGCCCCGCAGCCACTTGTTCGCCATTGCCTGGCGCATTTGGCTCACGAATTCTTGAGGCGATGGTGCCTGGTTCCCGCGCGCCCTACGACAGAGCGAACGTCTAGGCCGCGGCCAGCGTAAACGGGATCCGACGAGTTCCTGCCCGCGTCCTTCCATCCGCTCGAAGATCACGCTCCCTCCATGTAGGCCGGAATTTATTCCGACACATCGTTATGTCTCGCACCTCCGCGGCCGGCCGCACTAGACTCACTCATCCTTTAGGTGAAAAGCTCGGCAAGAAAACCTGCAACTTCCTTCTCCGAGCCGTGTTCTCTGTATCGACGAGCGAAACGAGACTGGCCGAAAAGCCAGCCGAAACACTATTCGAGCCGACGGAGGCCCATTCATGAACATCCGCGTGATTGCTGCTGTACTGCTGTCGCTGACTGTCGGCGCGTGTGGCGCGAGCGATGGCGACTCAAGCGAGGCGAAGTTCGCACTCAATGTTTCGGACAGCAGCACGGCCGGAGACGTCGGCCTACCGGCCTATCCCGGGTCGAAGCCCTACGAGGACGGCGATGACGACTCGAACGCAGCCGATGTCGGCATATCGCTGCCTTGGTTCGGGTTGAAGGTCGTCGCGGTGGAGTTGGAGACGACCGACGAGCCGGAGAAGGTCGCGGCCTTCTATCGCGAGGCAATGTCGAAGTACGGGGAGGTGCTCGAATGCCGCGGTGCCTCCGAAGTTCAAAATGATCGTAAGGCGAGCAAAGCCGATCGCGACACGGACGCGCTGACGTGCAATTCCGACGACCCCGGATCGCACAGCGTCGTTTACAAGGTCGGCACCGAGAACAACCAACGCATCGTCGCGATCAAGCCGCATCGAGGCGGCACTCAATTCAATCTCGTTCACCTGAACATTCGCGACGATGGCTAGGCGACTCTCGCCACGCTAAGTCGTCACCCAGCGCGGCGTCGTCTGTGCGAAGGCGCACTACTGTCCGGGGAAACTGCGATATCCACATTCGTCGCTCCGGCGGAGGCCGGAGTCCAGGCATCTGC
>JAAYXG010000753.1 GCA_012516015.1 Lysobacteraceae bacterium
CCCAAGCGATTCGATCACCGCATAAGTGTCGCCTCCGTACTGCGGATAGCGCTGCAGAGTCGGCTGCGTTTTCGAGAACTTGAACGGTGCGTCGAGCGCCTTGATCGTACCGAGCGGCGGATAATGAATCTCTTTGACGATGCCCCGTACCGTCGCATGTTCGGAGCTCATCGCTTCATCGAGATCCAACACGCCGACGAGCCCGACGTTGATCTCGCGATTGAGCGCGGTCCACTCGTCGCGAGTCTTCGACTTGAACAATTCCGCGAGACGGGCACGCACCTGCTCGCGCAGCTCCGGGCTTGCGCTCGCGTCGAGTGCTGCTCGCGCACCTTCGAGATCGGGCCGCTCGACCGCCTTACAGAATCGGTTCCAGATGGCTTGGCTGTCTGGCGTTACGACGACATAGCGGCCGTCCCGAGTTTCGAACGTATCCATAGTCTCGATACCGCTCGTCGCGTGACGCGGGCGGCTGCCGAACCAACTCGAAAGCCACGTGTCGTAGGCCCTGAGGCCAAGGAAAGGAAACATTGCATCGAAGGTGCACGCGTCGATGTACTGACCTTCGCCTGTGCTCTCCCGGTGCTTCAGCGCTGCGAGAATTGCGAGCGCAGCGTGCATACCGCCGACGACGTCCGTGATCAAGAACGGCAGCATGACGGGCGGACCGCTCTTTTCCCTGCACAGATCGAGCAGGCCCGTCGATGCGCCGTAGACCGTTTCTCTACCGAAGAGGTCCTTGAGCGGACCGGCTTGTCCGAACGCGGATACCGAACAGTAGACTAGGCCTGGATTGCGAGCGCTCAGCGTTGCATAGTCCGCGCCTAGCCGTTCCACGGCACCGGGGCGGAAGCCTTCGATTACGACGTGACTGCGCTGCGCCAACCGTTGCAGGATCTCGCGTCCTTCCGGCGTCTTGATATCGAGCGTCATGCTCTTCTTGTTCTGCTGATACCACAACCATCGAGAGTCCGTATCCTCGCGAAAGGTCAGGCTCTTGTCGCCGCCCTCACGCGCCGGACGCTCGATATTGATGACCTCCGCACCGAGCACGGCGAGCAAGTAGCCCGTATAGCGAGCGGGCGCCATGAAATCGAGCTCGAGAACGGTCGTTCCAGTCAAGGGCCCGGCCATGTATCACCTCTAAATGATGCCCGCTCGCCGCATGCGTACGAGATCCGCACGCGCATATCCGAGCAAATCGCAAAACACCGCCTCGTTGTGCTCACCCAGCAACGGCGCTGGCTCGCGCAACTGCCAAGGTGTGGCTGAAAGCTTGTACGGCGCACCTGGATACGCGATCGTTCCGGCGCGCGGATGTTCCGCCGTCACGAAGAATTCGCGGGCCGCCAGTTGTTCGTCTCGAGTCAGGTCGCCCACGTTACGAACCGCAGAACACGGCACGCGATATTCGTATGCCGCCCGTTCCACTTCTTCTGGGGTATGTTGCGAGGTCCACTCCGTGATCCTCGCGTTGACGCGCTCGACGTTCTGATTTCGAGAAATACCATCCTTGCACCATTCTTCCTTAGTCCACTCCGGTGAGCCCATCATCTTCACGAGCCCCGGCCAGAATCCCTCCCCCGTGCCACTCATGACGACGTAACCGTCCTTGCACGCATAGAGCATGCCGCCGCTACGCTTACGAACCTTGATGCGGCCCGGCAGCGCCTTTTCGTATGTGAAGGCCGCAAGCTCCGTACGTACGGTCGTGGCCAAGGCTTCCTGCTCGGACAAGTCGACCCGGGTGCCCTCGCCCGAGCGTTTCTTGGCGATCACGGCGGTCAACGTATCGATCGCCGCGATGAGCCCCGTCGTAAGATCCGCGAACTGGCCCGGGGCCTTCAAAGGTGGCTCCGTCTCGAGATCCGCGACACCTTCCGCGGGATTGATATAAGCCGCTCCGCTGGAATGACTTGCGATCATCGCATCCCCACGCCAATGCCTGAGCGGACCGCTTTGGCCAAATGGAGAAATCAGCGTCGCGACGAGCGCCGGATACTTTTCGCGCAGATTGGTAGCGGAAAGCCCGAGTGTCTCCAATCGAGCGGGAGGGCAGTGCGCGATGAGTACATCCGCCCGTTGCAGGATCTCGTGCAGCAAACGCACGGCGGCAGCCGTCTCCAGATTCAAAGTGATGCTCTGCTTGTTCGTGTTCAAGAACAAGAACAACCCGCTTTTCTCCGGGTCGGGCCGATCGCCCGCAAACGGCCCGTAGCTGCGTGCATAGTCGCCTCGGCCGGCGGGCTCTACCTTGATCACACGTGCACCCATGTCGGCGAGCAGCTTTCCACAGTAGGGCGCGGCGACGAACTCGCCGAGCTCGACGACGGTCAATCCCTCGAGCGCACGCCGGCGTTTCAGGTCGCCGGCACCCGTTGCTACATTGGACATAGTCAGTACAGAACCTTCTCACGTTCGAGGCGCGCAATCTCATCCGCGCTGAGGCCAAGCAACTCGCCGAACACATAGCCGTTGTGCTCGCCGAGAAGGGGCGAATGGAAGTAGTTGCCCGGGCTCGACTCCACCGTCTTGTAAGGCATTTGCGCAAACAGGAGCTCACCCATGACAGGATGATGTATCGTTCTGAAGAATCCGCGCTCGCGGACGTGCGGATCATCGATGAGCTCTTGA
>JAAYXG010000754.1 GCA_012516015.1 Lysobacteraceae bacterium
AGGACTGCATCGATGTCTATCAGCTTCATGCAATCGACACGAACGTGCCGCTCGAGGATTCGCTAGGCGAGCTCGTCAACCTGCAGCGTGAAGGCAAGATCCGCCACATCGGCGTCTCGAACTTCAAGGTTCCGGAGCTCGAACGGGCGCGCAAGGTGGCGACGATCGTCTCGGTGCAGAATCGATACAACGCGAGCGATCGGCGCTACGACGATGTCATCGACTACTGCGAGCGACATTCGCTGGCCTTCATTCCGTGGTATCCGCTTGCCGCCGGCGAACATGCCGGTGAGAGCGCCGGCGCGGTGAGCGAGCTCGCTCGCATCGCGCGCGAACGCCGGCTGACGATGGCGCAAGCAGCGCTCGTGTTTTTGCTCGAACGCTCGCCCGTCATGCTGCCGATTCCCGGTACCTCGTCGCTCGAGCACCTCGAAGAGAACATCGCAGCGGCTGGGAAGGTGCGCGATGAAGCTTGAAGGCTCGTTCGATCGAGCCAAGAGCGTCCTCTCCGACAAGCGTCGAATCGCTTTCACGCTCCTTGCCGTCACCTTCATGGTCGGCTGTGCGGGGCTCGCGCGACAGGATCCTGTTCAAGCATACGTGGTCGGTGTGGAGCCGTTGCAGGGCGAAGGATTGGAGCTGCGCATGCTCGTGAAGCTGCGCGTGCAGAATCCCAACGACACCCCGATCCGATACGACGGCATCTATGTCGATCTCGATGTGCAGGGTCGGCCGTTCGCGAGCGGCGTGAGCGATGCGAGCGGCGAAGTGCCGCGTTTCGGCGAAACAGTGATCAGCGTTCCAGTCAGTATTTCGGCATTCCGCCTGGTACGCGGCGCCGTCGGCGTCCTGAATACGCAGAACGAAAAGCTCCAGTACGCCTTGCGCGGCAAGCTCGCCGGTCCCGCGTTCAACACCGTGCGCTTTTCGGCGAAGGGCGAAATGGCCCTACCGCAGGGCGTCCAGGAAGGACTATAGACTGGACTGCGGCCCGTAGACTGCATCTACGCACGTCACAGCGTCGCCGGCCGCGCCTGAAAGCCGTTCTCGCCGAAAAACATCTCGAAACCGATGCCGAATCCCCAGCTCGCTTTGCGCGGTTGATCGCGGCGATCGCGCGGCCACGTGACGCTTGGCCTGAGCTCGAGCACGAGCCAGTCGCGAAAGATTCGCTGCCGGTAGGCGACGCGTAAGCCGTACTCCTCGAGAGGGACCGGGGCGTCGAACTCCCCGTTCGTGAAGATCTGCGCTGCAATCCCGCGGTTTTCCGGCAAGGCGCGATACCAAGTGAGTGACGTATACCCTCGCACACCTTCCGATTCCTGCGAGATCGTCGCCGAGGCGGTCCAGCGGATCAGCGAGTCGATCTCGAGCGCGCGCTCCACGTCCACGCGGCTCGTGAATCCGAACCCTTCGCTGTTCTGCCAAAAGCCGATCTCGCGGAACGTCAACAGGATGTGCCCCTCCGTCGTATGCTCGAAGCGATAGCCCGCTTTGACGAACGGATCGATCGGAGAGCGGATACGAATACCCGCATCCGCCTCGAAGCGCGCACCCCCCTCGCGTTCGCGATACTGGATACCGAGCAGCGTTTGGTCTTCCTCGACTGTCCCGCCGCTTCGCTGACGCGGGATGGCGCCCGACGCCTGCTCGCGCTCCGTCACGAACTCGTCGCGGCTGAACGTACCGATGAAGGCGTTGTAGCGCTCGTCGAGATGCGGCAGGGGCATGCTCACTCGAAAGCGGAACTTGTGGTCGAAACCGTTGAATTCGTCCCACAACACGACCGGCGTGATGCTGCCACGCGTGTTCTTGGCATAGACGTCCTCGGAAACATCCGCGCCGAACCAGCGGTCGACCCGCATCGACGTGCGCCACAGAAACGAGTGCAGCCCCTCGTGCGTGCGGTCGAACCAGGTATCGGGCTCAGAGTCGGGCGGTAAGGCTTCGACCGTCGGGAGCGGAGAGACCAAAGTGTCCGACGGCGTGTTCGGTTCCGCCGACTGCATGGGTATCGGCTCGGCGGCCGCCGCCGGAAACATCCCGCCGATGACCTGCGATGCAATCAACGGCATCCAGAAAGGCGCAAATCGCAGCAATCGTCCCCCGGGGCGAATCCCGATACTACGAGATCTTATCCTTAACAAAGGCCTCGGCCATGCCTTGGTTCCGTCGGCAGGATGACAGGAGCTCAGCCAAAAGGATGTGAAGTGCGCCTTACTCCCATCCTCCGCCGAGCGCCTTGTACAGCGCGACGGCGCGGGCCGTCAGCAGCGTATCGCTCGCGCTCAACGCGCGCTCCGCTTGGAACATCGTTCGCTGTGCATCGAGCGGAATCAGATAATCGCTCATGCCGTGCCGATAACGCGTCATCGCGATCTCGTAAGCCTCGCGGCTCGCCTCGACCGCCGCGGCCAACTCCTCATTGCGGCGGCGCTCGCGCACGTACACTTCGAGCGTCGTATCGATCTCGTGCCACGCGGCGAGCACCGTGCGCCGGTAGTGAACCGCCGCCTCCTGCTGCTGCAACTCGCGCAGCTCGACGACCGCGCGCCGACGTCCGCCGTCGAAGAGGGGAAGACTCAAGCTGGGGCCGACGCTCCATTGTCGCGCCCCCCATTCGCCGAGGTCCGCGGCACGCAACGATTCGAAGAGGAAGCCACCCATCAAGGTAATGCGCGGGTAGAGATCCGCAACGGCAATGCCCACTTCGGCGGTCGCCGCGCGTAAGCGCGCTTCCGCCGCCCGGATGTCAGGTCGGCGACGGGCGAGCTCCGAGGGAATACCCATACTGAGCCTAGCGGGAGGACTCGGCCGCGAAACCGCGGCCGTCAGCTCGCTGCGCAGCGCACCGGGGGCCTGACCGAGCAAGAACGCGAGTTGATCGAGCAGAAGCGTCTCTTGCTGCTCCAGTTCGGGCACACGAGCGCGCGATTGCGCGAGCTGCGCCTGCTGCGCGATGACGTCGAGCTCGCTGACGAGGCCGCCCTCCGCACGCAATCGCGTGAGCTCGAGCAGATCTTCCGACGCGCGCAGGTCGTCTCGGGCGATACGCAATTGTTCCTGTACGCCGCGCAGCTCCACGTACGCGCGAGCGACCTCGCCGACCACGGACACGCGAGCTCCTTCGAGATCGGCTGTGCTCGCCTCGAACGCCGCATCTGCCGATTCCACCGCGCGACTCAGACGGCCCCACAAGTCGAGCTCCCAGGCCGCATCGAAGCCGAACTGATAGACATCGTGCTGTTCGCTCAGCGCATCGATGATTCGGTCGCGTTCGCCCGGAATCCCGATCGCATCGACGAGCCGCGTCCCGGTTCCGAGCTCGCTCAGGCGCTGGCGTCGATAAGATGCGTTCGCGGCGACGCTCGGCGCACGCTGACCCGCAACCGCATCGCGCTGCGCCCGGGCTTGCGCCATCTTGAGAGCGGCGGATCGCAGATCGAGATTGGATTCTCGCGCCCGCTCGATGAGATCGGTCAGCAGCGGATCGCCGAACTCTCGCCACCACTCCGAATCCGCTTGCGCTTGCGAAATCTGTTCGGCGAGATCGCGCTCGCCGTTCTCGTCCCAACGCTCGGGTAATTGCGCCGTGGGCTCTTCGAACGAAGGCCCGACGGAACATGCGGCTGCGCACACCATCGCCGCGCACGTGAGAATGAAATGACGCATCGGAGTCGCTCCCGCGGTGCTCATACGAGTCGATGGCGAAAGAGCCAAGCAGCGCTCGGCAGCGTGACCGTGCCGATCGCGGCGAGCGGCCACAGATTGTTGAAGATCGTCATGATG
>JAAYXG010000755.1 GCA_012516015.1 Lysobacteraceae bacterium
GCTCGGGCTCGCTCACGGCCGCCGCCAACTCGCGAACCCAAGGCGGATAGAAGCGCCCCGCTGCGATCAGCGGCTGCAGCCGCCGCGCAAGCGCCTGATCGTCATCCGAAAGCACGCTGACGTGCTGCGGCAAGTGCAGCCACGGTCCGTTGCGCATGATGATACGCTCGCGAGTCAGCCCATCGATCAGCGTGCGCCAGACAGGTTGCGGGACTGCCGGGAGTGCGATTCGACGCAATCGTGCGGAATCCGGTCCAACCTCATCCGGCACTTTCGCATGGAACTCCTCGAGCGCCTTCACGGTGCGCTCGCGCAGCGTGCGCCAGTGACTCGCGAGAAACACGAAACGCTCGCCGCCCACATCGACCGCGACGACATCTGCCGGCAGCGAAATATGCTGGGGGTCACGGCCAGCCAAGCGGACCAGATCGCTCATCTTCAGGCCGTAAGGCGCTTGCTCGAGCAGCAAGGCGAAGTCCGTCCCTTCGATGATACGTTCCAACGCATCGAGATACTGCGCGCGTTGCGCGGAGCGACGTTTCCGCGATGGCGCGTACGGATCGAGGATCACGCCGCCCCCGATTGTGCGAGCTGCTTGTGCATCTCGCACGATGAACCGGTCGCCCGGCGTCGCGCAGACCGGAGTGTCGAAGACGAGTTGAACGCGCGCGTTCTCTCCGGGCGATAGACGCTCGGATTCCAGCAACACGAGGTGCGCCGCACGGTGCGAGGTCGCCAGGTGGAGGTGCACCGAGGACCACGAGCGAAGGTTCGTCTCGGCATCCGCGAGCAGTCGCAGACGAACATCGAGTCGGGTCGTCGGGACGAACGCGCGTGCGTCCGCGAGCCAATCGCCGCGGGCGATCGCGCTTTTCTCGACGCCGACGAGATTGAGCGCGCAACGCTGACCGGCATGTCCACAATCGGCGGCGCGATTCTGGGCGTGAATGCTGCGCACCCGCAGCGGGATGCTCGCGGGCATCAACATCGCCGTATCGCCGCCGCAGATTCGACCGGAGAAGACGGTTCCCGTCACGATCGTGCCGTGACCCGTGAGCGTGAAGACGCGATCCACGGCAAAGCGGAACAAGCCCGCGTCACCGCGTGCAGGCATCTGGGCCGCCGCATCCTCGAGATAGCGGCGCAACGCAGCCGTTCCGGGGTCGTTCGGCGCAGTCGCGTCGAGCGCAAAGATCGGTGCATGACTCAATGCGGTGCCTGACAGAAGGCGCCTCACATCGGCTTCGATTTCGAGAACGCGTTCGCGCTCGACGCGATCGATCTTGCTCAACGCGACAGCACCGCGCGAGATGCCGAGCAGCTCCAAGATCGCCAGGTGCTCGCGCGTCTGAGGCATGACGCCGTCATCGACGGCGACGACGAGCAAGGCGAAGTCGATTCCACACGCACCCGCAACCGCCGTATGCACGAGCTTCTCATGACCCGGTACATCGACGTAGCCGAGCACATCGCCGCTGCTCAACGGCGTGTACGCATAGCCGAGATCGATCGAGATGCCGCGCTCTTTCTCTTCCTTCAGCCGATCCGTATCCACGCCCGTGAGCGCGCGCACGAGCGTCGTTTTGCCATGATCGATATGACCCGCAGTGCCGACGATCATAAGTGCAGATCGTCCAACTGTGCCGCGAACGCCGCTTCTTCGGCGTTCTCGAGACAGCGCAAATCGAGCCACAATGCCTTCTCCGCAATGCGGCCGATCACCGGTCGCGGCAACGCGTGTAGCGCCGAAGAGAGACGCACCACGCTCGCGCGCTTACCTTTGATCGGCTTGATGCGCAGACCGTAGCTCGGCAACTGGTCGACGGGTAGCGCGCCGCTGCCGATCTGGCTGAACATCTGCGCGGGAGCGACGTCATACGCATTGCCGACCGCCCGCTGCACGACAGGGTGCAGCCTGGTTGCTTGGGCGTGCATCGCTGCCGGCGCGCGAGTGAGCAGACGCAGTGCGGTCAAGCGATCGTCGAGCAGCTCGGGTGCACGATAGATGCGCAGTACTGCTTCCAACGCGGCCAACGTGAGCTTACCCACGCGTAGCGCGCGCTTGAGCGGATGCTTCTTGAGCTTCGAAATCAAATCGCGCCGACCGACCACGAGACCCGCTTGCGGTCCGCCCAGCAACTTGTCGCCGCTGAAGGTCACGACGTCGGCGCCGCCCTCGACGGTCTCGCGTACTGTCGGCTCCTTCGGCAGGTGCCATCGCGAGAGATCGACGAGAGATCCGCTGCCGAGATCCACCGCCACAGGAATCGAATGTGCGCGACCGAGCTCGGCCAGCTCATCGACGGAGACGCTCCCGGTGAATCCGGAAATCGCATAGTTGCTGGTGTGGACTTTCAGCAGCAGCGCCGTGCGCGGGTTGACCGCCTGCGCATAGTCCGCGGGATGCGTACGATTGGTTGTGCCGACTTCCACGAGCTTCGCGCCGGCTTGTCGCATGATGTCCGGCATGCGGAAGGCGCCGCCGATTTCGATGAGCTCGCCCCGCGAAATGACGACTTCGCGTCGATGCGCAAGCGTGCTGAGCATGAGCAACACCGCCGCAGCGTTGTTGTTCACGACCGTGGCGGCCTCGGCGCCCGTCAATTCGCACAGGAGCTCATCAACGAGCGAATCGCGATCGCCGCGCTTGCCCGCGCTCAGATCGAATTCCAAGTTGACCGGTGCCGTCAGTGCCTGAACGACGGCGCGTACGGCCTCCTCCGGCAGGACGGCGCGGCCAAGGTTCGTATGCAACACGGTGCCCGTCAGGTTGAACACCTGGCGCATCCGCGGCCGAGACGCCTCGATCAACATTGACTCGACCGCCGCCGCGATCGCATCGTCCGCCAACGAAGCCTGCGTCAAGGCACCGCTCAAGGCGGGTGGACGAAGCGTGTCGAGGTATGCGCGCAAAACGGACGTGACCTGCGTGCGCCCGTACCGCTCGATCAACGATGCGAACGACGAAGCATTCAACAGACGGTCGAGCGACGGGATATCGGCCGCGCTTGCTCGAGTGGGTCCGGTGACTGGCGCTTCCATGCGCGAAACTCTAATCCAACCTCGCCGAACGAGACAGCTCCCGCAATGGGAGTATTTACCGCGATAGCGCGTTTACGTGGCGACTTGCAGCAAGGGAAAAATACGGATTTCGACTGTCAGCGTTGCCAAAGCATCGGATTCCCATTCGCCCGCTGGTAGCCCGCCTCACCCAGAAGGACATCGAGCTGAAGACTGGCGAGGTCGTCGGCGACCGGTTCCACGAGGCTGTCTTTTTCTTGATAGACGATCTTTCGATACGTGCGGCAGCTATCGCAGCACTCTGCGCGAACGGACTCCCCTGCCCCTTCGATCGATTGATAGCTGATGCCCTTGGTCGACATGCAGTGGCTGCACGTCACGCGTACCAGATGCCACTCCGTCGAACACAAGGCACAGTGCAAGTAGCGAAGACCGTGATAAGGCGCCTCGGCGCGCACGATGCTCGCGACTGGCGAAGTGCCGCACAACGGGCACACGCCGCGTACGTCGAGATCGGCCACGTCTTCTACGGCGACGGTCGTTGCCAGATCCACCCAATGGACCTGCAAGGCCGCCATGATGAAGGGGGCCGTCACCACGTCGATGTCTTCGGTGCGTGACCCGAGCAGCGCATCGGCTCGAGCCTCGAGGTGCTCTCTCGGCATTTGCAGCAGTCGATCGCACGCCTGGCGCACGCTCGCTGGCACATCCGCGAGTGCCGAGACCGAATCGCACAGGTGCGCGAGCGCGCGGCGCCAACTGTCCTCGCGCGCCCAACTACTCGCCTGCAGGAGCGGCATGCGAAACGTTCGCGCCTGCGCAATCTGCTCGGGGGTGGGCGGTCTTGCTTTGCTGGACGTGAGCGCGCGCTGCTGTGCCTCTGCGATGCAGGCGATCAGGTGCAAATAATCGCCGATGGATTCGCCGATCGCGCCGCGAGCGCCGAGCCCGCGCAGACGCTCGGCACGCGCCGAGAACACGCGCGTGCGTTCGGGCAAGCGCAGCCGGGGAATGTCCCGTTGCGCGAAGGCCTCAATCTGGCCGGGCTCTAGGATTCGCCGCATGCGTTCTCTCACGAAACCAAGCACGATGATGCTTCCAAGCCCAGCCTGGCGTCACCGTGCCGCGCGTCATGGCGCGTAACGATCCCTTCACCCAGATGGCCGCGTAGATGTGCAGAA
>JAAYXG010000083.1 GCA_012516015.1 Lysobacteraceae bacterium
CAACCGTCAACTGTCAACCGTCAACGCGCGGAGCGCGCTGGCTGTCGACTGTCAGCTGTCCGCTGTCAACGCGTGGAGCGCCCAAAGTGACGCGTTTCACGCTCGCGCCAATCGCATGTGACGGGCTTCAAAGTATAGGTGTGCAGCCAATGGCGGCCCTATAACCAATATGTTAAAAGTTTCGACTATCGCGCAAGTCCCTGGAAGCAGGACGCGTTTTGCGATGGCATGCGTCGCAGGCTCGCCGCCGATCTCGTACAACGAGCGCTTCCGGGGCGAGCTTGGGATCGCATCTGGCCCGGCGTGGGAGCGCCGGCGATCCAGCAAGCTGCGCCACGAATGTTCGCGATACATGAAGAGGCGGCGCTGCTGTGCACGCCTCGAGAGGAAAGCCGATGGAGAACTTAGCGACGAACACGACTGCTCGGCTCGCGGGATTGAAAGTCCTGGTGATCGACGACAGTAAGACGATCCGCCGAACCGCAGAGACGCTTTTGTCGAAGGAAGGTTGCGAGGTTTACACGGCCGTCGACGGGTTCGACGCGCTTTCCAAGATCGCCGACCATCAGCCCGACATCGTATTCGTCGACATCATGATGCCGCGGCTCGACGGCTATCAGACCTGCTCTCTCATCAAGCACAACAAAGTCTTTCGCTCCATTCCCGTCATCATGCTGTCGAGCAAGGACGGCCTGTTCGACCGCGCACGCGGTCGCATCGTCGGCTCGGAGCATTACTTGACGAAGCCCTTCACGAAGGACGAACTCTTAAGCGCGATCGAAACCCATGTGGGTACGCTCGCTAGGTAACACATCATGCCCGGACAAGCCGCAGCGAGCCGCTCGGAGCAAGGTATGGCCCTGATTCTCATCGTTGATGACTCGCCCACTGAAGTGCACGTGATGCAGAAGGCATTGGAGCGCCACGGCTATCAAACGGCCAGCGCAGGCGACGGCGCGGAGGCGATTCGCAAGGCGAAAGAGATGAAACCCGATCTTATCTTCATGGACGTCGTGATGCCGGGCGTGAACGGCTTCCAGGCGACGCGCAAGCTCGCGTCCGACCCGGACACGAAGTCGATTCCCGTCATCATGGTGACCTCGAAGGATCAAGAGACGGATCGCATTTGGGGGATGCGCCAAGGCGCGATCGACTATCTGGTCAAGCCCGTGTCGATGGACAAGCTGATCGAGAAGGCTCAAGCCGCGCTCGCCGGTTGACAGCATGAGCGCAACTCAGAGCCTCAAGTCGCTGCGCGACAAGCCGTTCGAGTTGTTGCGCGAGCTGGAGCGGCTCGCGCGCGTCGCGCTGAGCGGCCAGGGCAGAGGGTCCGCCGCAGAGCGCGAATGGGTTGGGGTTGCGTTTCGCTTGAGCTCGGAGAATTTCTTGGTCGCCCGCGAGGAGACGCGGGAAGTGCTCGGATTTCCTTCGGTCGTCACGCGCGTGCCCGGTGCGAAAGCGTGGATTCGCGGCATCGCGAACGTTCGCGGGCAGCTATTGCCGGTCGTCGATCTGCGCGCCTTTCTCGGCGGCGGGATGACGAACACGGGTCGCAGCACCCGCGTGCTCGTGGCGAATCACCGCGAAGTGCCGGCGGGTTTGCTGGTCGATGAAGTGCTCGGCTTCAGGCGCTTCAACGACGCGGAGTTCTCGGCGGTGACGCCGCCGACGGTCGCGCGCTGCGACCGCTATTTGGCAGGTGCGTTCCGGCGCGGCGCGGAGAGCTGGCCGGTGTTCAGTCTGCGCTCTTTGCTGGAGAGCGACGAGTTCTTGCAGGCGGCGGCCTCTTGAGGAGCGAGTTGTGATCGAAAATTGCGTGAGGATCGGTATGAGGTGCGTCGCGACGCGCCGGAGCGCCGATCGAGTGGAAGCTCGCCATGGCTGAAACCAAGACATACGGCGTCCGGTTCTTGCCGGTGCTCATGATCGTCGCGTTGGTGTGTGTCGCCGCGGCGGCAGGGCTCTTGCTGTACGTCGAACAAACCACGAGCGCGGCGGGCGCCGATCCGCGCGAGATGAACGAGCTGCTCGCGCTGTCGCAGAAGATGCCTATGCAGGCGGCGTCGGCGCTGCGCGGCACCGCGGGCGCGTTCGACGCGCTCGCGCAATCGCGGTCGCGGTTCGCGACGCTCGCTCAGTCGCTCGGCCCCGACGTGCAATCGTACGAGGGTACGACGAACCTTCTGAAACACAGCCAAGCCGTGCTCGGCGGGCGCGAGCAGGTCGAGGCGGTGCACACCGCATCCGCCGAGGTGCGCACGATGCTGCCGCAGCTGCTGCAGAGCTTGGGCAACCTCGCGAGCGCACTCGGCTCCACGACGATCGATGGCATGGCGCGCCACCTCGAGCGCTTCGAGCTCTTCGGGCAGCGCATGCAACACGACATGGAAGCGCTCGCAAGCGGCGTCGGCGAGCCCGCGCGCACGGCGCGGCGCCTTGCCGACGGCAATGACTATATGGGTCAGGTGATCGGCGGCTTCGCGGGACAGGATGCGGGTCTCGGGCTTCCGCGAGTGACGGGCGGCGAAGCCGAGGCGCAGTTCAAGCTGACGAACGCCATGTATGCGCAGCTCGGCGAGCGTGTGCGCACGGCGATCAGCTCGGCGGATCGCATCGCCGCGGCGCGCGAGGCGAATGCCGCGCTCGCCGCGAGCGCAGATCAGGTATACGCGAAGTTCGTCGGGCGGATCGGCGGGGCCGGAACCGGCGCGGCGGGCTTGCTGAACAACAAGATGCTGCCGCTCGCGCTGCTTGCAGGCGCGCTGCTTTCGCTCCTGTTGCTTGCGCTGCTGCACGCGAAGAGCGGCAACATCCGCAAGGCCATGGAGCAGCAGGCGAGCAAGAACGAGCGCAATCAAGAAGCGATTCTGCGGCTGCTCGATGAGCTTTCGAGCTTGGCGGACGGCGATCTCACCGTGCAGGCGACCGTGACCGAAGACATCACGGGCGCGATCGCCGACTCGATCAACTACGCGATCGAAGCGCTGCGCGAGCTCGTGACGACGATCAGCAACTCCGCGATCACGCTCGATGCCGCAGCCAAACAGACGCAGGCCTCGGCGGGCCATCTCGCGAAGGCCTCCGTCGCGCAATCGAAACAGATCGTGCTTGCGTCCGAATCCATCGCCGCCATGGCGGCGTCGACCGAGGAAGTCTCCGGCAACGCGGAGCGCTCCTCGGACGTGGCGCGCCATTCGGTGGATGTCGCCCACAAGGGCGGCGAGGCCGTGCGCCGCACGATCGACGGCATGAATGCGATTCGCGAAACGATTCAAGAGACCTCGAAGCGCATCAAGCGCCTCGGCGAGAGCTCGCAGGA
>JAAYXG010000756.1 GCA_012516015.1 Lysobacteraceae bacterium
AGAAACGTCGGCGCATCCTGCGCGAAAGAGCTGTCGCGGAAACCGTGGGAAGTATGAGCACCTCCGCGACATCCTTGCGGGTGTGGGTCGACTCCGTCGCGACGCTTACGAAACCCGATCGAATCCATTGGTGCACGGGCAGCGATGCCGAGTTCAAAGAGATCGCGCGCGGCATGGTGCGAAGCGGTGAGCTCATCGAGCTGAATCCGGCGACTCACCCGAATTGTTTCCTCTACCGCTCGCATCCGTCCGACGTCGCGCGCGTCGAGCATTTGACTTTCGTTTGTACGAAGCAGCAAGTCGATGCCGGCCCCAACAACAACTGGATGGAGCCGCAAGAGGCGCACCGCAAGATCGACTTGTTGTTCCACGGCTCGATGCGCGGCCGGACGATGTACGTCGTGCCGTATTGCATGGGTCCGATCGATTCGCCGCACGCGCGCTGCGGCGTTCAGTTGACCGACAGTCCATATGTCGTCTTGAACATGCGCATCATGACGCGGATGGGCGAGGAGGCGCTGCGCCGTATCGAGAACGGCGAGGCGTTCGTCAAAGGATTGCACTCCACCGGCGATCTCGATCCGGACAAGCGCTTCATCATGCATTTTCCCGAGGAGCTCTCGATCAAGAGCTTCGGATCCGGGTACGGCGGTAATGCGCTGCTCGGAAAGAAGTACCATGCGCTGCGCATCGCGAGTTGGCAGGCGCGCCAAGAAGGCTGGCTGGCCGAGCACATGCTCATCATGGGCGTGCAGAGCCCGCAGGGCCGTACGCACTATATCGCGGCGGCGTTTCCCTCCGCCTGCGGCAAGACCAACTTGGCGATGCTCGTGCCGCCGGCGTCCATGCCCGGATGGAAGGTCTGGACAGTGGGCGATGACATCTGCTGGATGCATCTCGGACGAGACGGCGAGCTACGCGCGATCAATCCGGAAGCGGGCTACTTCGGCGTCGTGCCCGGTACGAACGCAAAAACGAATCCGAATGCGTTCGCGATGATCCAGCGAGACACGATCTTCACGAACGTCGCGTTGACCGAAGACAAGCAACCGTGGTGGGAAGGGCTCGAAGCGCATGCACCGGCGATCGATTGGCAAGGGCGCCCTTATTCGAGCGAGCGCGGCCCGGCGGCGCATCCCAACGCGCGCTTTACCGTTGCGGCGAAGAATAATCCCGTCTATTCGGATATGGCGGAGGCGCCGGAGGGCGTACCGATCTCGGCGATTCTCTTCGGCGGCCGTCGGCGCGAAGTCGCTCCTTTGGTTTACGAGGCGCGCAACTGGGCGCATGGCGTTCTGCTAGGCGCGGGCATGGCATCTGAAACGACGGCGGCCGCGACCGGTGCGGTCGGTGTCGTGCGCCGCGATTCGATGGCCATGAAGCCGTTCTGCGACTACAACTTCGGCGACTACTGGAACCATTGGCTGTCGCTACAAACGCGCAGCACGCGCTTGCCGCGCATCTTTCATGTCAATTGGTTCCGTCAGGGACCCGACGGGAAATTCTTGTGGCCGGGCTTCGGCGACAACTTGCGCGTGCTGAAGTGGATCATCGAGCGATGCGAGGATCGAGCGAGCGCGCGGGAGACGCCGATCGGATTCGTTCCGC
>JAAYXG010000757.1 GCA_012516015.1 Lysobacteraceae bacterium
ACGTTGGCCTGCGTCGCCGGATTCGCCCACATTTGGCGATTCATCGCGGGTGCGAGCGTGATCTGCGCCGTCGTCGCAAGACACAATGTCGTCAGAAGATCGTCCGCGAACCCGTGCGCGAGCCGTGCTATGAACTCGGCGGTCGCCGGCGCGACGACGATCTCATCCGCCCATCGCGCGAGCTCGATATGTCCCATCGCCGCTTCCGCGGCTTCATCCCACAAATCGGTGCGGACCGGCTTCCCGGAGACCGCTTGAAACGTCAGGGGCGCGACGAACTGTTGCGCACCGCGGGACATCACGACCTGTACATCGCCGCCGCGCTCGATCAATCGCCTCGCGAGGTCGGGGCTCTTGTAGGCCGCGATGCCTCCCGTCACGCCGAGAATGATCTTGATGGGTTGCGAGCTCATGCGCGGAATTATGGGGGCGGCATCGAGGGCCGGCAAACGGGCTGTCGCATAGGTCCATTCCCTTTGGGCATGGCGAGCACCCCCGCTTCGTACCGCATTTTCAGGCAAACGCCCGCGAAATCGCGATCATCGAGTGCGAAATCGACTCCACCATTGCGAACGCGAGTCACACCAGGGACGGTTAATGTCGATACGCGATTGGCCAGAAACCGAACGGCCGAGAGAGAAATTACTCGCGGCCGGTGCCGCGGCCCTGACCGAAGCCGAGTTGCTGGCCATTTTGCTCAGGACCGGCACGCGCGGGCAGAGTGCGCTCGAAATGGCGCGTGCGCTCCTCGTCGAGTTCGGCTCCCTCCGCAGCCTTCTGACGGCAGAGCGCGACCGAGTGTGTCGCAGCCGGGGGCTCGGGCCGGCCCGATATTCGACGCTTCAGGCGGCGCTCGAGCTGACGCGGCGTCACTACCAGCAACTCATGATGGTCGGCCCTGCTCTCGCCAACCCGCGTGCGACACGTGAGTTCTTGCGCGCGCGCTTGCGCGATCTGCCGCACGAGGTTTTTTGCGTGGTCTACCTCGACAATCGGCACCGCGTGATCGCGTTCGAGGAGCTCTTCAGGGGCACGATCGACGGCGCGAGCGTCCATCCGCGGGAGGTCGTCAAGCACGCCCTCGCACGGAACGCGGCCGCCTTGATCCTGGTCCACAACCATCCATCCGGGCTCGCAGAACCGAGCCAGGCGGACGAGCTCATCACCCGGCGGCTCAAAGACGCCCTGGCGCTCGTGGACATCCGGGTCCTCGACCATCTGGTCGTCGGGGACGGGGTGTGCGAGTCGTTCGCAGAACGAGGCCTCCTGTAGGCTAGGGGTTAGGGAATAGTGGTTAGGGGATAGTCAGAGAAGAGACTCGATGCCTCCAATGGAGCATCTAGGCGACACGCGCAGCGTGGAGGCCTCTCATTTCTGACTACCCCCTATCCCCTGCTCCCTGTCCCCTGCGCCCTGGCGCTCGTGGCGCACCACGAGCGCTCGGCGCTGGCATTTAGCCGCAGTCGCTGGTATAAAGCGCGACTCGTTTTTCGGCCCCCAGCCCGCCCGGCACGGCCGAACCCTTGAGGAAATCCGTCATGTCCAGAGTGTGTGAAGTCACCGGCAAGCGCCCGGTTACCGGGAATCGCGTCTCTCACGCGAACAACAAGCGCCGTCGCCGGTTTCTGCCGAACCTGCACGTACATCGCTTCTGGGTGGAAAGCGAGCGCCGCTTCGTGAGCTTGCGCGTGTCGACGCGCGGCCTGCGCACCATCGAGAAGCGCGGTATCGAAAAGGTGATCGCGGACCTTCGCGCCAAGGGCGTGCGAGTTTAAGAGGAGGCTCGAGCCATGCGTGAGAAGATCAAGCTCGTATCGAGCGCCGGCACCGGTCATTTCTACACGACGACCAAGAACAAGCGCCTCCATCCGGAGAAGATGGAAGTAAAGAAATTCGATCCGAAAGTACGCAAACACGTGACGTACAAGGAAGCGAAGATCAAGTGACGAAAAAACCCGCCGGACGGCGGGTTTTTTCTAGGCTGTAGGCTCTAGGCTGTGGGCTGTAGGAAGAGGAGCTTGGTTCTCACCTCAGCCATCGCGGCACAAGTCCCCCAACAAATAAAAAGCCCGCCTTTCGGCGGGCTTCTTTTTCTGGCTACAGCCTAGAGCCTACAGCCTCGCGGCCCGCTAGGCGGCGGCCGGCAGAGCGTAGCCGCGCAGGCTCGCGGCGAAGTCTTGCAGCGCTTTGATGCGGCTCGCTTCGGCCTGTGCAATCCAGTCCTTGAGGTGTTGCAGCAACTTCTCGTTGCTCATGTTCGCGCCGCTCCAGAGCACGCGCAGGCGCTCCCGGAACTCGTGCACCGTATTCAAGGCCTGATTGTTCTCGAGCACTTCACGCAGCTTCGACTTCGCTTGGCTGTCGAGCAGCACCGGCTCGCGTACGAGCAGCTTCTTCACGCGGCGGCTGATATTGCCGCTCGCGGCCTGCAGCTCCTGCTTGAACACCGGAATCATCACGGTCTTCGTGTAGGCGCGCAGAACGTGCATACGATTGACGATGACGGCACGCACCGTTTCCAAGTCGATGTGCTTGCGGCTCGGGACGATCTCGGGTGCGGGGGCCACTCGGATCACCTCCGCGAGACCGAGCGCCTGGAAGATGCGGATGTAGACCCAGCCCATGTCGAACTCCCACTTGCGGATCGAGAACTTCGCCGAGCTCGGGAAAGCGTGGTGATTGTTGTGCAGCTCTTCGCCCGCGACGATGATGCCCCACGGCACGATGTTCGTCGCCGCGTCCGGGCATTCGAAGTTGCGATAGCCGGTGTGATGACCGAGGCCGTTGATGACGCCCGCCGCCATGACGGGAATGGCCAGCATCTGGATGGAAAGGATGATGATGCCGGGAACGCCGAACAGCACCAGATCGGTCACCACCATGAGGATG
>JAAYXG010000758.1 GCA_012516015.1 Lysobacteraceae bacterium
AAGGCGGCTTCACCGTCGAGATCGACTTCGTCCGTGCGTTCCTTCCCGGTTCGCTCGTCGACGTGCGCCCGGTGCGCGATCCGTCGTACCTCGAAGGCAAGGTCCTCGAATTCAAAGTCATCAAGCTCGATCAGAAGCGCAACAACGTCGTCGTTTCGCGCCGTGCGGTCGTCGAGCAGGAATACAGCGCCGAGCGCACCGAGCTGCTCGAGAAGCTGCAGGAAGGCGCGGTCGTGCGCGGCACGGTCAAGAACCTCACCGACTACGGTGCGTTCGTCGACCTGGGCGGCATCGATGGTCTCTTGCACATCACCGACATGGCGTGGAAGCGCGTCAAGCATCCGTCGGAAGTCGTCAACGTGGGCGACGAGATCGACGTTCGCATCCTCAAGTTCGATCGCGAGCGCCAGCGCGTGAGCCTCGGCATCAAGCAGCTGGGCAACGATCCTTGGCAGAACATCGCTCGCCGCTATCCGACGGGCACACGTCTGTTCGGCAAGGTCACGAACATTGCCGATTACGGCTGCTTCGTCGAGATCGAAGAGGGCGTCGAGGGGCTCGTGCACGTCTCCGAGATGGATTGGACGAACAAGAACGTCAATCCTTCGAAGGTCGTACACATCGGCCAGGAAGTCGAAGTGATGGTGCTCGACATCGACGAAGAGCGTCGTCGCATTTCGCTCGGTATCAAGCAGTGCCAGGCGAATCCGTGGAAGGAGTTCGCGGACAACTACAACCGCGGCGACCGCGTGAGCGGACAGATCAAGTCGATCACCGACTTCGGCATCTTCATCGGTCTTGCGGGCGGCATCGACGGCCTCGTGCACCTCTCCGACATTTCCTGGGACGTGCCCGGCGAAGAGGCGGTGCGCAACTACCAGAAAGGTCAGACGGTCGAGGCGATGGTGCTGTCGATCGATCCCGAGCGCGAACGCATTTCGCTCGGCATCAAGCAGCTTGCGAAGGATCCGTTCTCGACGTGGATCGCGGAGCACCCGAAGGGCACGATCGTGCGCGGCAAGGTGCGCGAAGTCGACGCCAAAGGTGCAATCATCGATCTCGGCGGCGGTGTAGAAGGTCATCTGCGTGCGTCCGAGCTCTCGCGCGATCGCGTCGAAGATGCGCGGACCGTGCTGAAGGTCGACGACGAAGTCGAAGCGAAGTTCACGAACGTGGATCGCAAGAGCCGCACGATCGCACTATCGATCAAGGCGAAGGAGATTCACGAAGAAGCCGAAGCCGTGCAGGGTTATCGCGCGGGCGAAACCTCGAGCGGCACGAGCCTCGGCGACCTCTTGAAGGAGCAGATCGGAGGCCAGGACGCTTCCTGATTCGCGGGGCTGTAGGCCAAGGCGTTCGGCAGGCTGTAGCTGGAGGAGCGGGCTCTTTCCGGCTACAGCCTACGGCCTGCGGGCTACAGCCTGAGAAAGAACAACAACGGGCCCGACATGACGAAATCGGAACTCATCGAGCTCATTGCAGCGAAACAGAAGCACCTGCCGGCGAAGGACGTCGAGCTGGCAGTCAAACAGATCCTCGAGATCATGAGCGACGCCCTCGCGCAGGGCGGACGCATCGAGATCCGCGGGTTCGGGAGCTTTTCGCTCCATTTTCGGCCGCCGCGGCAAGGCCGCAATCCCAAGACCGGGGAGACGGTCGCGCTCTCCGGCAAGTACGTACCTCATTTCAAGCCTGGCAAGGATCTGCGCGAGCGCGTCAACGAAGGTGCGCACAATCCGATCCGCGATTGAATTGAGGCTCTAGTCTGCAAGCTGTAGGCTGTCGCCAGAAGGGCATGCGCTCGACATCGGGCGCCGTGACCTGGTGGTAGCAAAGGCGACGTCGATCGTCTTTTCGCAACAACGCACGGCCCACAGCTTGTAGCCTACAGATGTCTCGTCTGCTATTTCGCCTCTCTCTCGTACTCGCGGCATTGGTCGCCATCCTGATCAGCGCGATGAATCGCGAGCCTGTCGCCATCGAGCTCGCCTTTGTCGAGCTCCACTCGACGGTTGGGCTCGTTCTCATCGTGGCCTTCGTCATCGGCCTTCTGGCGGGCCTCATCTGGCGTAGCGCGTGGATTGCCGAGCTGTTGCGCGAGCGCGGTCGTCTGCGTCGTGCGCTCAGAATAGCGGAGGAAAAAGTGCGCGCCGAGGCGGTCGTTCCTCGAGATGCTCATTGAACCTTCACTGACCCTCATCGTTGCGCTCTTCGTCGCAGCGGGGGCAGGCTGGTTTTTCGGTCGCTACCGGCGACCCGCGAGCACACCGCAGCAGAACGACGAGCTCAAGGAGGGCTACTTTCAAGGCCTGCGCTTTCTCCTGAACGAAGAGCCGGACAAGGCGCTAGAAGTTTTCCTGCGAATGGTCGATGTCGACAACGAGACGGTCGAAACGCATTTCGCTCTCGGAAACTTGTATCGCAGGCGCGGTGAGGTCGAACGCGCGATTCGAGTGCACGAGAACATCATTGCGCGGCCTTCGCTGAGCGCGGCCCACCGGATGCACGCGAAGCTCGCGCTTGCGGAGGATTATTTTCGCGCGGGCTTGTTCGATCGGGCTGAGACGCTGTTTCAGCAACTTGCGGCGGACAGTCCCCAAAGAGCCACGGCACTGCGCTACCTCGTGCGCATTTACGAGCAGCAGCGCGATTGGGAGCAAGCGATTGCCGCGCACGAGCGCTTGGTGGCGATCGCGTCCGCGGAGCACCCCACCGCGATTGCACACTACCACTGCGAGCTCGCGGAACGTGCGCGCACGCGAGGCGACTTCGATGGCGCACGCGCTCATCTGCGGCGGGCGCGCGAAGCGCAGCGCAACTTTCCACGTAGCGCGTTGGTCCGCGCGGATGTCGCGCTGGATATGGGCGAATCGGAATTGGCGGCTACGCTTTGCCAGCGCATCGTCGAGCTCCATCCGAAGCTGCTCGCTCTTGCGTTGCCGCGCGTGTTGCGTGCACTGCGAGAAAAGGGAAGTGCGCAGCTCGAGCAAAGATTCGCGGCGTGGATCCGGCCCGAACCCTCTGCGCGCGCGGAGCTTGCCTATGCGGCGATCGTGGCAGGATTGGAGCAGGAGCCGTTCGTCTCGGACTGCCTTCCGGACCTCCTGCGCGAAGAGGCGAGCCTGGGCGAGATCGCGCGGGCGTTGGCGGGCGAGCCGACGCAGCTGACGGCTAATCAGCGTCGCGACCTCGCGCTTGCGCTTGGGCGCGTGCTGCGGCGGACTCAGCGATATCGCTGCGTGGAGTGCGGCTTCGCGAGCGCGAGTCATTTTTGGCAATGCCCCGGATGTCGCAGCTGGGACGCCTTCGCGCCGGTCGCTTTGCTCGACTTGACGCCTGGAATGTATCAGCGATAGGCACGCCGGATACGCGCATTTCTGGGCGAACCGGTCCCATTTGTGCGTGCCGCTGCAACGGATGCCGCGCAGAATGTGCTTGCGAGACAGCGAAGCCGCATGCCTCGCAATTCACTCACTCAAGCTAAGGAGAGGCGAATGTCGAATGTCAAGCGCGCAAACGCACTACGCAAATCCGTGCAAATGCTCATAGCAAGTCTCTTGCCTATGAGCGTCTTGGCCGGCCCGGTCGACATCAACAAGGCAGATGCCGCGACGATTGCCAAAGAGCTTCAGGGCATCGGTTTGAGTCGCGCACAGGCCATCGTCGAGTACCGGGACAAGAACGGCGCCTTCAAGTCGGCAGACGAGCTGCGTAAGGTCAAAGGGATCGGCGCGAAGACGATCGAACAGAATCGGGCGAACATCCGGATCGAGGGGGCGACGATAGCGAAGAAGACCGGTTAGCGCAGGCGGATCGAGCTGTACGGGCGCCGTTCTCGTGAACGTCGCCCGTCACGGCCATCTGGACCGATCGATACTTGCGAAGCAGCAGAGAGCGAGTAGCGTAACTTTCTGGCAAGGGCGCGAACCTCCGGCCGTTCAATGCGTTCTCCTTGTTATCATTGAACCGACCAGCCAGGAGGACGCCGAGTGACGACAGAGATCCGTACTGCCGTGTTTCCCGTCGCGGGACGCGGGACACGTTTTTTGCCTGCAACGAAGGCGAGTCCCAAGGAAATGTTGCCGATCGTGGACAAGCCGCTGATTCAGTATGCCGCAGAGGAGGCCCTTGCCGCCGGTGCCCGCAAGCTCGTATTCATTACGGGCAGCTCGAAGCGCGCGATCGAAGATCATTTCGATACGGATCGTGAGCTCGAAGAAGCGCTCGAGGAGCAGGGCAAGGAAGACCTGTTGAAGCAGCTCAAGGATATCGTTCCTTCCTGGGCGAGCTGCATATACATCCGGCAACCGTCGCCTTTGGGGCTCGGTCATGCCGTCTGGTGCGCCAAGCCGGTCGTAGGCAACGAACCGTTCTTCGTGCACTTGGCGGATGACCTCATCGATGCGGCTACGCCATGCTTGAAGCAAATGGCAGACGTCTATGCCGAACGCGGCGGCAGCGTACTGGGCGTTGAAACCGTGCCGCGTACGGAGACCGACAAGTACGGCATCGTCGCAACCGAGGAGCGCGAGGGACGCGTCAGTCGGATCAAGCAGATCGTGGAAAAGCCGCGGCCGCAAAACGCGCCGTCGACATTGGCTGTCGTCGGGCGGTATGTACTTTCGCCGACGATCTTCGAGAAGCTCGAGCGGACCGGCCGCGGAGCGGGCGGGGAGATTCAGCTCACCGACGCCATCGCGGATCTGCTAGCCGAAGAACCCGTGTATGCGTACGAGTTCGAAGGCAAACGCTACGACTGCGGAAGCAAGCTCGGTTACTTGCAGGCGACGGTCGAGTTCGGACTCAAGCACGAAAGCTTGGGCGAGCAGTTTCGCGAGTACCTGATCGGTTTGACCTCGAATGTGGCGCAGAGGTGAGAATTTCTGCGCCTACAAATCCTAGATCGGCCAGCATTCGCCTGCTGATCCGTCGCAAACGAGGAAGGGTTAGGCGCGTCGCATTCGCACGAAGAGCAAGAAGGCAAGCAACTCCCAGCCGAAATGACCTCCGCCGCCACTGCGCGGCGGAGTAGTGGCAGTGGGAGTGGGCTGGGGTGTCTGATTTGTGGGTGGTGGTGTCGACTGTGCGACGCTAATCGGCGTCGGACATGCGGCGCTCTGCGAGGGCGGGGATGCAGTCGTGCTGATGCCGACCGAGCTCACCGCCACCTCCGCTGAATCCTGACTACCGGCACTATCGGTCACGGCTACGCGAAGCGTGAACTCACCGACTGCAGGCGCTTGCACGGTCGTGACGGGTTGATCGACACCGCCGAGCTGAGGCGTAGCGCCACTCGAAGACACGACTGACCACTCGAATGCGGCGATCGTTCGGCCGCACGCAGCCGAGCTTTCGCTCGCGTCGAGCGTCAGCGTTTGACCCGGCGAGACGGTGCTAGGAAGCAGTAGCGATGCAATCGGGCGTTGTGCGTGTATGACCGCGCCGTTCGCGTTCAGCAATCCTGCGCCGCACGTGTCGGTCGTGCAGTAGCACTCGATCGCTTGGAGGTCATCCGGTCCCGTCGGCGCGCGGCAGTTCGGCACGCCCGTGTTGGGATTCTCGGGGAAAGGTGTTGCACCGGCGCGCAGACGCTGGATCAAGTGTTCACTCCCGAGCCGCCCATTCACGGCGTGCATCAGCGCAGCAGCGCCCGCCACCATCGGCGCGGAAAAGCTCGTACCGACATTGAAGTTGAACTGATCCGTGTAACCGGAGTCCGCAGGTGCGCGATCGCCCAAGTTCGTGGCGGTGACGATGGAGAATAGGCACGGTTGTCCGCCGCCGCTCGTCACGCAGTTGCCGCCGGGCGCGGCAATCGAGACTTGAGGCCCAAGGTTGCTGAAGCCGACTTTGGTGCCGACTTGCCGTACGCCTGCGACTCCCAACACTCCGCCGCAGTTTGCAGGCGCATTCACGGGCCCGCCTTCATTGCCGGCGGAGGCGACGATGAGCACGCCGCGTGCAGCCAGCTCGCTGACGACCGATTGATACGCAGCGGTGCACGCACCCTCGCTGCCGAGGCTGAGATTGATGATCTTCGCAGGGTAGGGGTTGTCGGGCACGCCGGGTACGGAGAGTCCCGCAGCCCAACGCATCGCCGCGATGATGTCGGAGTCGCGTCCGCCGCATTTGCCCATGACGCGAACGGGCAGTATCCAAGCGTTCCACGCAGCGCCGGCCATACCGATGCCATTGTTCGTTTGCGCCGCGATGACTCCCGCCACGCGTGTACCGTGCCAGGAGCTATTCGCGACCTCGCAGGCTTCGAAGCCGATCTTGGCGATGTCTGCGTCATCGACCCAGTCGCCTGGATCGGACGGGTCGGGATCG
>JAAYXG010000084.1 GCA_012516015.1 Lysobacteraceae bacterium
GAGGAGATCGCCAAGACGGAGGAGTAGCGCCCCCTCGCGCGCGCTGAGTCAGGGGGAGAGTCATGAACAAGCTCGCCATCGTACTCGTGCTCGCTACCGCGGCAGCCTCGTTGACGTGCATGCATCTCGTGAGCCAGCTGCGCGATGAGCGCGCTCGTACCGAGACGCTGCAGACGCGCATCGCCGAGCTCGAGCGCACGGTCGCGGAACGCGATCGCGCGGCAACGGCGCTCTCAGGCCGAGCGTCGCCTTTCTCGTCTTTTTCCGGCCCCGCGACCGAGCCGGGGCAACCCGCCGTTGCAGAGTCGACGGTCCTCCCGCCCGCGAATGAGCCGGCTACGACGGCACCGGATCGCAGTGCGCAGTTGCGGGAGCATTTCGCGCGTCGACGCGAGCTCATGCAGGATCCGGCGTATCGGGAAGCCGTGCGCAAGCAGCAGCGGGTACACATGGATGCGATGTATCCCGGCTTGGCCGAGGCACTCGGCTTGACCAACGACGAGAGGAACCGTTTCTTGGATCTGCTCTCCGAGCAGCAAATCGACCAGATGGCGAAAGCGTCGGAATCGATGGCGTGGGATATGAATGACCGAGCTGCCATCGAACAAATGCACGAGGCGACCGCCGAACTGCAGAAGCGTCACCGCCAGGAAATCGAGGCACAGTTCGGTCCCAACGTGCGGCAGAGATGGACGGAGTATCAGGAAACGCTCGGTCACCGGCATCGAATCGCCGCACTGCAATCGCAGCTCGCGCTCGCAGGCACGCCGCTCGACGCGGAGCAATCGAAGGCCGTGCTCAATGTGTTCGTCGAAGAGCAGCGGCGCCAGGTCGGCGAGCACGCACGGACCAACGCGGGCGCCGCGGGCGCTTTCATGCGGTTCCCCGGGTCGGATACGGACCTTACGGAATGGATGCAAGACCAGGAGCGTTCGCACGAACGGATCCTGAGCACCCTGCAGTCCAGCTTGACCCCGGAGCAGCTCGAGCGCCTCGAAAGCATCTTCGCACGCGAGCGCGAAGCGCAGCGTGCGTCGGTGGAATTGATGCGAGCGCAAGGCGTAAACGGAGGCAATGTCCTCGTGGGTGCGGGCGGCTTTGCGCCTGTCGCCGGCGTCACGCTCACCACGATCGAAAGCAAAGAAGAACGAGACAACGAACCGTAGCGCTCGACCTAGTGGGGCCGTCCGCGCCGCTTTTGCGATCTCCGTCCGCTTCGATGAGTTGCGCCCGCACTCGAGTGCGAAGGACGCCGCGGAGCATCTCTCCCGCGATCGGGCGACCTCGACGACGCATGCCGGTGACGCGGCGCCTCTCGTCGATTGCGGCTCGGCGGTTGCGACTCCCTGCGGACGTCCCGAGCTCGAGGCACGGCGTCCGTTTGCCCGACCTGCTCGCGCGGCAGCGGCGGGCGCGCGGGCTTGAAGCTCGGTAGAGGCGCTTCCGGAATCGGCCTGCGCAAGAGCTTCTCGACGTCCTTGAGCAAACCTGCTTCCTCGGGCGCAACGAGCGAGATTGCGTGGCCGCTCGCCCCCGCGCGCCCCGTTCTTCCGATGCGATGCACGTAGTCCTCCGGAACGTTCGGCAACTCATAGTTGACGACGTGCGGCAGCTCCTTGATGTCGAGCCCGCGTGAGGCGACTTCCGTTGCGACCAAAGCCCGGATCTTGCCTTGCTTGAATGCCGCGAGCGCCTGGGTACGAGCGGACTGACTCTTGTTACCGTGAATCGCGGCGGCTTCGACGCCATCTTGCTGAAGCTGCTTCGTGAGGCGATTCGCGCCGTGCTTCGTACGCGTGAAGATCAGCACCTGGTTCCAGTTTCCTTCTCTGATTAGGTGCGACAGCAGCGCGCGCTTCTGATCCTTAGCAACGGCGTACACACGCTGATCGACCGTTTCCACGGCGGCATTACGGCGCGCCACTTCGATCTCGGCAGGATCGTGCAGCAGCGTCTGTGCGAGCCGGCGGATATCGTCCGAGTAGGTCGCCGAGAACATGAGGTTCTGACGACGCGGCGGCAAGAGCTTGATCACGCGCCTGATGTCGGCAATGAATCCCATGTCCAACATTCGATCCGCCTCGTCGAGCACGAAGACCTCTACTTTCGTGAGATCGACGCCGCGCTGCTGCGCGATATCGAGCAGCCGACCTGGCGTGGCGACGAGAATATCGGTTCCGCGTCTCAGCGCTTCGAGTTGCGGATTGATGCTCACGCCGCCGAACACGACCAGCGTGCGCAGCCGCAGGTACTTGCCGTAGCTCTTGATGCTGTCGGCCACTTGCGCGGCGAGCTCGCGCGTCGGCACGAGGATGAGCGCACGCGGATCGTTGGTGGTCGGTCCGGCATGCAGATGCTGCAGAATGGGCAGCGTGAATCCGGCGGTCTTGCCCGTCCCGGTCTGCGCGCCGGCGAGAATATCGCGCCCGGCGAGAATCTCGGGGATCACGCGGCGTTGGATGGGAGTCGGCTCTGTATAGCCCCGCTCGGCAAGAGCACGGGTCAGTTGCGGTAGGAGTCCGAGCGCGTCGAAAGGCATGTCCAGTCCATTAGGGAAAATGGGCGGGCACTCTACACGTTGCGCCAAGCCGCCGCTTGACGATCGTACGCGCCCCGCGGAATGGCGGCTAAGCGCGCGCGTCGGCGAGCTTTTCGAAAGCGCCGCCAAGGGCTTTGGCGACGTCATCTTCGGTGTACGGCTTCGCTAGGAGGCCGAGCGGCTTCGCATCGCCGATCCGATCGCCGAGCTCTTCGAACGACGCGCCTGTCATCAGCAAAGAAGGAATGCCGTGGCGCTCGAGGAGCGCGGCGGCCGTATCGATGCCGTCGCCCCCGTCCCCCACGAGGCCGACATCGACGATGGCAAGGTCCGTGGGCGTGCCGGCCGCGACCGCGAGAGCGGTTCGCAACGAGGGCGCGATTCCGCTTACGGAGTGTCCGAGGTCGCGTAGCACGCCTTGGAGATGGAGACCGATCAACGTCTCATCCTCCACGATGAGCACGCGCAGGGAACGCGCGCCTGAGGTTGTCGACTCGAGCGTCATGCTGAATGGAACGCGGCGACCGGATGCCGTGGCTCGGAAGGACTCATGGTAGATGCGCGCAATGCACTAGAGGACGCAAAGTTCCCTGCAGCGACCGAACTTTGTAGGTATCTTACCTGCGCGTGTCGTCGCGGCCAGAAGCGCGTTCCGCCAAAACGGACTGCTCTCAATGAGCACCTATGGTTCGGCGAAACCCCGAGGTCGCAGGAGCGCGAGTGTAGGCGGACAGTCGACGACGAGGTACCTTACTATTCCATCGCGAAGCTAGCGGACGTGGCCATGCGAATTCTCATTGTCGAAGACGAGCTCCTCGTGCGTATGTTCGCAGTCGATGCGCTCGAGGATGCACAATTCCAAGTGGAGCAGGCCGGCTCGGCCGCCGATGCGCTTCGCTGCTTCAGCCACCTGGGAGAAGATCTCGCGGCGGTCATCATCGATCTCGGATTACCCGACCGCTCCGGGGACGAGCTCGCAGCGGAATTGCGCGAGCTCGGAGCGGATATGCCGATCCTGATCGCGAGCGGACGCAGCGAGGGCGAGATCCGGGATCGCTTCGCGCACGACCCGCGCGTCGGGGTGCTCGTCAAACCGTATACCGCATCGATGTTGATCGACGCGCTCGAGTCCGTAGGCGTCAAGAGCCCGGGCAACGGTTAGAGAGTCAGTGCGTTTACGTATACATACGCACAACGCGTGGCGCTGACGCGGACTTTCGTCTGGGCGGCGTCGGCCCAGCGAGCGGCCTCTGGCATTCGTGACCTGCTCGAAACATTCAAATTCCTCATCGAGCAAGCAAGTACCCTGGAGAGTAGCGGAAGGTGCAGGTAGGCTCCATAGCCGCTCGGTCACTCCAATTCATGTCGAGTCGCTTCGACTTCGGTTCCGTTCGGCCGAGTCGACTCTCTAAGCCACGAAGATGGGATGCGCCATGGACGTACTCTCAAACGTACTCAAGGTCACGAACTTGGTGACGCATGTGCTCGGTCCGCACGAATTCATCGCGCCTTGGGGAATTCAGGTCGACGCTCGAGCGAATGCCGCGGTTTACGTCGTGAAGCGGGGCGCGTGCTGGTTGAAGCGTGACGATCGCGAGACCGTGCAACTCAAGACCGGCGACGTCGTGCTGCTCGCGAGAGGCGATGCGCATTCGTTGTCCTCGGAGCGTGAGATGCGCGATCTCGAGCGCTACGAGGATGCGATCGCACGCGCTCGAGGCATGACCGTCCCGCCGCGCAGCGGCTTTCCGCATGCGGCAGTCGAGTCGACGATTCTGCAGTACGCCACCTATGAGTTGTCTCGAGATGCGGCGCACCCGCTCCTCTCGCTCCTGCCGCCGATCGTGCGACTCTCCGCAGATCGAACGCGCGGCGATAGCGAGTTCGACGCGTTGTTGCGGCTCATCGGCGAGGAAGCCATCAAACGCGAGGCCGGTTGCGGGCATGTCGTACCCCGCTTCATGGATGCGTTATTCGTCTACATTCTGCGCGCGTGGCTGCACGATCAGCCCGAGGGGTCGGGCGGATGGCTTGGCGCCCTGCGCGACCCGCAAATACGCAAGGCGCTGACGCTCGTCCACAGATCGCCCCAGGCTCCATGGACGGTCGAGCTGCTCGCGCGGTCGGTCGCGATGTCGCGCGCCGCGTTTGCCAAGCGATTCACCGATCTCGTGGGAGAACCGCCCCTTGCCTACGTGACACGATGGCGGATGGATCTCGCGGCGAAACTACTGCGAGAGTCGATGGAACCCGTCTCCAGAATCGCAGGGCGCGTCGGCTACATCTCGGAGACTGCATTTGCGAAGGCATTCCGTCGCCGTAGGAATATCGCACCGGGGCAATACCGATACGGACGAGCGAGAAAGAAGCGCGAGAACCTGCTGCCGGCGTGAACGCCGCCGTCAGTGACTCCTGCTCCACTCGTCGGGCGGATTTTGCCGGCGCACCTCGCGAGGATTCGCAGCGGTTCCTTTGCGATAGCCGGGATCGAACTTGCGGCGACGAAAGACGTAAATCGTCAACGCAAGCGCAATGGCGATCAGAATCAGGATCGGCACGAGATACTCGCCGAAGAACTCGATCAAAGGACCCATGTGATCACCCTCGTGTTTGGTTCGCCGCGGCGCGGCGTACTACGAGGGTAACGGGCTTGGGCGCGGAATAGTTTCCAGTATTGCTGTACGGAAAGGATGACAGCAAAGGAGAGCGTCTTGTTGCGTTTA
>JAAYXG010000759.1 GCA_012516015.1 Lysobacteraceae bacterium
CTCCGGTTGCTCTCCACCTCGCCTCACGGCGACGCAGTTACCTTCGACTACGAGGTCATGGCTTGCCTCGACGCGGACTTGCACCGCGCTGATGTGATGCCCTCTCGGGCGCACGGACTCCGGCCTGCGCCGGAGCGACGAAGGTGGACATGACATTTTCCCCGGCAGTAGTGCGCGACTGCACGGGCGACGAACGAAGTTGACGCTCAATGGCGAGCGGCCAAATAGGCCCTGGCCTCCGCGAGCGGGGCCGCACGCGTTCCGGCACGAGCGACTTCGAGTAGCTGCGCATAGTAGTCACGCGCCGCAGCGTCATCGTGGTTTGCTCGCGCGGCCTGCGCCGCGCCCAACCAACTGTTGAACCTTCCTGGATAGCGCTCGAGCGACTCTCGATAAGCATCCAACGCCTTCGCAGGCTCGTTCCGAAGCATATACAGATCGCCGAGCAGCTCGTAGGCGGGCAACGTCGGCGCGGGTGTGACCGAATGCTTCGGCGTCGCCGATTCGATCTCGACAGCACGTTTCATCAACTCGATGCTCCCGTCGCCCACACCGGCTTCGTGCGCGGACCACGCACCGAGTCCGAGCCGCAGGACTTCGATATTGCGCGCGAAGAGATCCTCACTGGCATTGCGAGCCTTCGCTTCCAACTCGCTCAGTCGCATCAACGCTGCCCGCGCCTTCGCACGATCGTGAACGTGTACCGCGCCCAATCCTCGCGCGAAGTGCTGAATGGCTTCGGGCCACATCATCTGATCCCAAGACAAATACCCCGGCGTGCGCGGAGCGACCTGCGAGGCTTCCTCCCAGTCGCGGCGCTCGAGCGCAAAACGCGCTTGCGTCGATGCAAGATGAAACGCCGTCTTGAAGCTCGGCTCCAAGCGCTCGGTCGTCCGCAAACGCGTGAGCTGCTCGAAGGCCAAATCGTCTGCGCCCTGCTGCAAGTACGCGTACATGAGATACTCGATCGCGTGCGGAAACTCGTCCCACACGAGCGCCCGATCTTTTCCGGCCGGATGGAGCAGCGCCGCGTCGGCCGCGCGCTGGTTCCCTTTGATGGCGCTTTCCCAATCCCCGAGGCGCGTATAGATGTGTGTGGGCATATGAAGCGCATGAGGATTGTTCGGCGCGATCGCTTCGTACTTGTGCGTGATGTCCAAGAGCTCCCGTTCGCGGCCCGGCACGTCATTCGCGTGAATCAAGTAGTGCATCGTCCCGGGATGGTCGGGGTTGCGTTCGTATATCCGCAGAATGATCGCCGCGGCTGCGTCGGCATGCGCTCGGTTGTTGCCCGTCGCCGGCGTCGTCACGAGATGCGCGAGGGCAAAAAAGAGCGCCGCTTCCGGATCGTTCGGCAGCTTCGAGTACGCCTTCTTTGCAGCGCTCTCCCAACGCCGAATGCGCAACCAATAGTCAGCCGAGTCGGGTTCGGTGAAGAATGCTTCCGCGGTATCGATGAACAGACGTTCTCGATCGGTGCTCACCAACGTTTTCGCTCTTTGCAGCTCGTCCCATCCACGTTGTAACGCCTCCGGGGAGGGTCGCGTCGGCCACAGCGGCTGAAACAAGGTCATCGCAACGCCCCAGTGCGCCATCGCGCACCGATCGTCCGTTGCGACGACGTGCTCGAACGCTTCGCCCGCTTGCGGATAGGTCATGTGATGCAAGAGCGCCATCGCGCGGTTGAACTCCGCCTGCGCTGGCGCGGAACACGAGATCGGGAAGTCGACTGTGCCGAGATGCGCCTCGTCATGATGCGCGTCATCGTTCGCGACGCCGAGGAGCGGTACCCAAAGCGCGAAGAACCACCATCGCCGCGCGCTGGCCCATGAGAAACTCGGATCCGCGCTCATGTCGGCCTACTTCCGCCTCGAAGTGGCCGAGCGTGCGCCCGAAGATGGCGCGCCGCAATCGCTAATTCGTCACTGTCAGCTGACGCCTACTTTGCATCGCTTTTCCGCTCCGCGTCTGCAATCCGCCGCTCGCCGGCGACCGGCAAGCTCCATCCGCGGCGAATCGCCAGCACGCGAAGCGTGAAGCAAACGATGCCCCCAACGAGCGTGGTGAGCACGGGCGGCAAGCCCAGCATGTGCCCGACTGCGACGATCGCCGCACCCGCCAGCGCGGCGACGGCGTACAGGTCGGAGCGCAGCACTGCGGGAATCTCCGCGAGCAGCACGTCGCGCACCATGCCGCCGCCGATGCCCGTCACCATGCCGAGCAATGCTGCCATCATCGGGCTGAGCCCGAAGACGAGTGCCTTCTCCGTGCCCGCTACGGCAAAGAAGGCCAAGCCCGCTGCGTCCAATAACCGTACCGGATTC
>JAAYXG010000760.1 GCA_012516015.1 Lysobacteraceae bacterium
CATCGACGCTTGCGGAGAATTTCAGCGGGTTGTTGTCCGTCGGCTGAATCGTGGTTTGATTGAGGCGCAAGCGGCTCTTCAGATCCGCGCGGCCTTTGAGCGCTTCCATCAGGCCGAGCACCACTTCGCGCAACATCTGGCCCGCCATCGTGAGCAGCGCGTGCTGCGCGTCCGACGGCAAGTTGGAAGGATCGATTCCCGCGCCTCGACAGAATGCCTCGACGCCGCTTGCGGTGTCGGAGCTCAAACCGTTGTCCAGAGAGCGCTTGACCCGTTCAGGCGCGGGCTTTTGCGTGCGCGCGAGCGCCGACGGCGACGTCAACGCAGTCAGGGTTTTCCGGTCGTAAGGGCGCGTCTGCATCTGCCAATCGTCAGCGTGCGGACGGGCCGGGAGGGCGCCGCGAGGTGTGCTTGGTTCGACAGGCTCGTCGAGCAAGGACGTAAAGCCGCTGCGAGCAGGTTTGCGCAACGTTGTCGGCGCCGGCGGCTCGGCCTCCAGTCCGAGTGCCTTGCCGAGATCGAAAGGCTCGCTCGCATTGGCAGCCTTTGCCGGCGGCGGCATTGGGGGCGCGGGTTGAATCGACGATGCGGTCAACAGATCGGTGATATCGAGCTCCTCGCCCAAGTCCTCGACGATGCTCGCCCTCGATGCGGTGCGGACGCGCTTTGGAATCGGCAGCTGACCGCTTTCGTCCGGCGAGAAGTCGTTGCGCTCGTCGATGCTGACGAGGACCTCGTAATCGCCGAGCCGCAGGCGATCGCCGTCTTGAAGCGAGTAGGGGCCTTCGACAGAGACGGGGGTGTCCGAGCCGTTGACGAAAACGCCGTTCGTGCTCGTATCTTCGAGCACCCATTTGCCCGCGCGAAACGAGATATTGCAGTGGTGGCTCGAGACGTAGCGGTCCGGGTCGGGTAGAACCCAGTCGTTGTCCTGGGCGCGGCCGATGCGCCCGCCGGTCACGCCAAAAAGGCGGGAACTGCGCTTACCCAACGCCTTGTAATGATCGCTGATGACCCGAAGTTTGAGTGCCATGCCTGAAAGTCAGTTGGGGAAACGGCGGATCAGCTAACGCCTTGCGCCTACGCTATGTAATATGCGCGCAGCCTATCAATCCGGCCAATGAGCGAAATGGCAGCCAGTCACATTTTCAAGGTCGTTTTCGTCAATCAGGGCAAGGTCTACGAGATCTATGCCCGGAAAGTCCACCACGGCTCTCTCTTCGGCTTCCTCGAAGTCGAGGAACTCGTCTTCGGAGGCCGTTCGGCAGTCGTCGTGGACCCCACGGAAGAGAAGATTCGGGCCGAGTTCGAGGGCGTAAAGCGCACCTATGTGCCGATCCATTCGGTCGTGCGCGTCGACGAAGTGCGCAAGCAGGGCGTGAGCAAGATCAGCAGTTACGAAGGCTCGAACGTCGCTCAGTTTCCCGTGATGTTTTCGCCGGGGGACGGCAAGAAGTAGCGCTCGCGCCCCTTGCGTTCGACTTGGGCTCGAGGGGCCGACGCGCGTTGAATCCTGTATCATTCGCGCCCGTTTTCCTTTTTCCGGGCCGCGGCTCATCGCCCGCCGATCGCGACTCGCTCTGATGCTGACACTGCCCGGCGCGCCTGCACTTTCGGATTTTCGAACCGCCAGATTGCTTGCGTCGATCCGCGCCCGCGAGGCCGGTGTGCAGGCGCTTCGTTCCCAGTTCATCCATTTCGTGCAAACGCGCCGCGAGCTGACGGCGGATGAGCGTCGCGTGCTCGACGCGCTTTTGACCTACGGGCCGAAGCTCAG
>JAAYXG010000761.1 GCA_012516015.1 Lysobacteraceae bacterium
AGGCGAAATACTGGGCCGGCTTCTTCTCGATCACATTCCAAGCCGCAATCACGACGAGTGGCGTGATGAACGTCGTCAGGACGATGAGCGGCATCGAGAAGCCGTCGACACCGAGCGCGTAGAGCGCGTTGAAGGCCGGAATCCACGTCAGCTCTTCCACGAACTGCATTTGCGCGGTCGAGGTGTCGAAATTCGTCCAGAGAAGCGTCGACAAACCGAACGTGACCGCGCTCGTGACGAGCGTCACCCAACGTCCGAGACCGATCGCCCGCTCGCCGAGCGCAAGCGTCGCGAGGCCACCCGCGATGGGCAACCAAATGAGCACACTGAGAATGGGCCAATCGAACTGCATAGTATTTCGTTGTGGTTAGCGCAGCACGTACCAAGCAAGCAGTGCTGAGAGGCCAATGACCATCGCGAAGGCGTAGTGATAGAGATAGCCGGTTTGCAGCCGGCGCAGTACGCCGGCGAACCAACCGATCGCCTGAGCGGATCCGTTGACGAGCGCGCCGTCGATCAGCGCACCATCGCCTGCGCGCCAAAGCACGGTGCCGAGCCTGCGGCTGCCTCGGGCAAACAGGAACTGATACGCCTCGTCGAAGTAGTACTTGTTGGCGAGCAACTTGTAGAGCGCGGAGAACCGCTCGGCGAGCTTACCTGGCAGGTCCGGTCGCTTGATGTAGAGGAGCCACGCGACCGCAACGCCCGCGACCATCAGCCAGAACGGCGCGGTCATGAAGGCATGCAGCGAGAACGCGCCCGGTCCATGGAACTCCTCGGCCACGTGCGCGACCGTGTCGTGCGCCTCGCTCACGACGATCGCGCTTCCAAAGTAATCGCCGAACAGCACCGGGCCGATCGTGAACCAGCCGATGATCAAGGACGGTATGGCCAAGAGGACGAGCGGTAAGGTCACCACCCAGGGACTCTCATGCGGCGTGCCGTGATGCCCATGCGCATCGTGAGCTCCGGCGTCGGGTTCGTGCCCCGCATCCGCATCCGTCCTCACGTGCGTACTCTCCCCTGCCCCATGCGCTCCGTGCGTCGCGGTTGCGAACCGCTCCGGTCCATGGAAGGTCATGAAGATCAATCGGAAGCTGTAGAGCGCCGTTACGAAGACGCCGAGCAATACGCACCAGTAGGCATACGTCGCACCGGGAATGTGCGCAGCGCCGGTCGCCGCGATGATCGCGTCCTTCGAGAAGAACCCCGACGTGCCGGGGAATGCCACCAAGGCAAGCGTGCCCATCAACGCGGTCCAGTAGGTGATCGGCATGTACTTCTTGAGGCCGCCCATCTTCCGCATGTCTTGTTCGTGGTGCATGCCGATGATGACCGAACCCGCGGCGAGGAACAGGAGCGCCTTGAAGAAGGCGTGCGTCATCAGATGGAAGATCGCGGCGCTATACGCCGAAACGCCGAGCGCCACGGTCATGTAGCCGAGCTGGGAAAGTGTCGAATAGGCGATGACGCGCTTGATGTCGTTGTTGACGAGGCCGAGCAACCCCATGAAGAAGGCCGTCGTCGCACCGATGACGAGCACGGTCGAGAGCGCAGCTTCCGAAAGCTCGAACAAGGGCGACATGCGCGCAACCATGAAGATGCCGGCGGTCACCATCGTGGCGGCATGGATCAACGCAGAAATGGGTGTCGGGCCTTCCATCGAGTCCGGCAGCCACACGTGCAACGGCACCTGCGCGGACTTGCCCATTGCGCCGATGAAAAGGCAGATACAAATGACCGTGACGGCTTGCCACTCGACCCCCGGAATGATTTCCAAGGTGTTCGCCGCGATCGACTCACGCAGGCCGAACACCGTCTGATAGTCGAGCGAGCCCGTGAAATAGGCGATGCCGGCGATGCCAAGTATGAAGCCGAAGTCTCCGACGCGGTTGACGAGGAAGGCCTTCAAATTCGCGAAAATCGCGGATGGACGCGTGTACCAGAAGCCGATGAGCAGATACGAGACGAGGCCGACCGCTTCCCAGCCGAAGAACAACTGCATGAAGTTGTTCGCCATCACGAGCATCAGCATCGAGAACGTGAACAGTGAAATATAGGAGAAGAATCGCTGATAACCCGGATCGTCGTGCATGTAGCCGATCGTATAGACGTGCACGCACAGCGATACGAACGTCACCACGACCATCATCAGCGCGGTGAGCCGATCGACGAGAAACCCGATTTCCATCCGAATGCCGTCGCTCACGAGCCACGTGTAGACCGACTCGTCGACCGGTGCTGCACCGTCGATGAGAAGCTGCTTCAACACCCATACAGACAATGCACACGAGACGGCCACCCCGGCAATGGTGACGGTATGGGCGCCGACGCGTCCGATCACACGGCCGAATACGCCCGCCAAGATTGCTGCCAGGAGCGGCGCTAGAACGATGGTGAGGAGTACGGACTGTTGAATCACAGCTGATCTTCTTCGTGAATAGCGGACGGCGGACGGCGGACGGCGATGCGACGCGAAGCCGAGGAAGAACCCAATCCCCCTCTTCTTATGCTGTCCGCTGTCCGCAGGCTGCTGGTCACTGAACTAGCCCTTCATTTCGTCGAGTCGTTCGACGTTAATGCTCTTCTTCTCGCGGAACAGGACCACGAGGATCGCAAGCCCGATCGCGGCTTCCGCCGCGGCGACGGTCATGATGAAGAACACGTAAACCTGACCGCTCAGGTCGCCGAGCTGGCGCGCGAACGCGACGAAATTGAAGTTGACGGCGAGGAGCATCAGCTCGATGCACATGAGCAGCAAGATGACGTTCTTGCGGTTCAGAAAGATGCCCGCGACGCTGAGCGCGAACAGCAGGCCTGCGAGCATCAATACGAACTCGAGCTGGATCATGCGTCCTTCTCCTCTTCCATCTTGACGAGGCGAACGCGGTCCTGCGGGCGAACCGCCACTTGAGCGGCGATGTCCTGTTGCTTCGCTCCGCGCCGTTGCCGCATCGTGAGCGTGATCGCCGCAACGATCGCAAGCAGAAGCAGCATGGCCGCGAGCTCGAAGGGGTAGATGAACTTCGTGTACATGAGCTCGCCGAGAGCGCGGGTATTGCTGTAGCCCTCCACGCCTGTAGCCAAAGCCGCCGGTGCCGTCGGCTCGACACCGAGCGACTTCACCCACACGACGCTGCCGATCTCGATCACGACGAGCAGCGCCACGACGAT